>CANRVM010000017.1 GCA_947643295.1 uncultured Mycoplasmatota bacterium | reverse complement strand
TTTTTATTTGATTAATTATATGGTATATATTGTTAATATAATCCTCATACTCTTCCGCCCTAGAAACTACCTCAATAATCCTCTTTTCTGGTATACCCCCATCGATAATCTCATCATATAAGTCAAAATAAAAATTTGGATAAACCAATCTACCGTATAGTAATTCAAAGGAAGAAGAATCAAAATTCAAATTAAATAATAGATTCTCTATTTCATCATAATTATAATCTTTCTTTACAAATCTATATTTCAAATATTCAGAAACATCTCTACTCCTGTAATCTACTATAATATTTTGAGGATTATTAAAATTTTTATCTAGTATTCGAATATGTGATACGGTTAAGAACTCCTCTTGCTTATTTATCCTTGCAACATAAGAAATTGCATTTTCTGCCATTCCAATATAATAGTGAATACTCTGTTCAATAATCGGATACTTATTTTCAAAGTGATATATCTGGTATTCTATATAGTCAATCTTTTTACTCCATAATTCTGGCCAATTAGAATGATTAATATGATTGAGACTATGAATTTGCCCATAAAAATCAAACTCCTTCGTTTTATTATAAATTACCTCCTTAATTTCACTTTTTATATTAGACTTCCTAATTAATATGTAATACTTATTGTAAATATTAGTTACAAATTGCTGGTTGATATTTGGCACCAATTGATCGTAATACTCTTTATCAACCGTGATTCTATAAATTTCCATCAATTCCATTTCATTTCGATATAAAGGTGTAAATAAATAATTATCACCATTATAATGAAATTCATACTCTTTATTTTTTTTATATATATCAATATCCCCAATATTATAATAATATTTAATTAGCTCCTTTATAGTATCACCTGCTTTTTGATTTTCTAATATAAGAATATGAATCAAATGTATTTAATAAAACAAAAAAGAGGATTTTGCTATGCAGCTTTTCCTCTTCTACTCCTACTAACAGATGCATTATTTGGAATATTACTACCTACCATATCTACCAAACCTTGTATCTCTTCCCTATATTTCAATTGTTCCTCTCTACGTTTCAATCCCTCTTCTATATCTTGTCTATTCATAGATAGTGTCTCTTCTACCTGTTCATACTTCTCCTGCATTTCTTTATTTCGTTTCATAATATCTTCACAATTTGCTACAAGTCTTGCAAAAACTTGTTCATTTTGTTTATCTAATTGTTCATTTTCCTTATTTAATTGTTCCTTTTGTTTTTCGGCATCAACAAGTTCTGTTTCTTTTGTACTAAGAACATTTGCTAAATTATGGCTAGTTTTTAATGCATCATCTAAAACAGCTCTAATTTTTTCTAATCCTTCTTTCGAGTTAGCATTAGAAATATATGATTTTATATTCTCTTTAGAAGTTTCAATTTCACTATCATTTTTTTCCGTTCTTGGCACTTCATTATAGGAAGTATCTGACACTACATCAATGCTATCCATTTTCAAGCTATCAACAGAAGGTAATTGAAAATCAGTAGTATTAATATCTTTCTTAAATAATGAATCTACATTATATTCACTAGTTACATTCATTTTCTCATCTGAAAGTTCAATTGGTTGTGTCATTTCTATATCAGATAAAATATCACTAGAAGGTTTTGCGATAGTATCTGATGTTTTTTCTATACCTTCATTTAACTCCATTGATGGTAGTTGGAAAGTATCATTTAACGGCATTGTTGGCATCTTAAATGCATCATTAACACTTTCTGTTACTTCTTTTTTATTAACACTAGCAACATCTATATCATTATTACGATTAATTTGAATGCTTTCAACTGGTTTTCCATAATATTTCTCTAAATTCCCGCTATTTAATATACAATTTGTGATACTTCTATTATTCACTTTTATTGGTTTGCAACTATTAGCAAATATATGCTTGTTCATACCAATAATACTAGCATGATGTGTAATTGTCCTTTATATTTGATTTGTTTTTGTATCAATTATTTCACTAAGTCTTTGACAAGTTGCCGATGGCACATTTGAATGTACACTTTCAGTAGCTATTGGCTTTCTATATTCATCAATACTAACGACATTATCTGACATTTGCTTTGCTTGGGTTTGACGATTGTTTTTAACATAATCCGAGTATTTAACTTCGATTTTATGTTTTGATGATGGAGTAAATTTTGCTTTTTTGGTTGCACTACTCCTTGTATTACTACCTAAACTTCTTTTAAAGTTTCTATTTACCATATTGATACCAATTCTATCAGTTATTAAAATTACATTATTGACTGATTGGTTTGCCTCCATCTGAACTGTGTTGTTAAGACCAGCATCTGCAAGTCCCATTCCCATTGCATTGTTACCATAAGTATTATAAGCTGTATCCATTTAAAACACTCCTTTCATGTTATTCATCTT
The DNA here is from genome assembly GCA_947643295.1 of uncultured Mycoplasmatota bacterium. The sequence goes on along the minus strand of CANRVM010000017.1, from coordinate 12,189 downwards.
TTGATAATTCACGTAATACATCTTTGATGCGACCCCATTCGCTCTCATCTTCAATGCCGAATAATTTAGGTTCACCTGACTCTCTATCCACGTGTGAGACATATACTGTTATATTTCCGTTTTCGTCTTTTTCGTTCTTGGTATATACAACATATTCTTTTTTATTATCTTTAAATTCAAATGCTATAATAACTTCAACTTCTTCTACTGAACCATCATCTGCTACTATAGACATCATTTTTTTATCTACTTGATTTTCCATAACGGAAGACCTCCCTTTACTATTCATATAACATTATTTTATCATATTTACAAAATATTACAATACTTTATTGCTTTTTTTTAATAAAAAGTATCTTGCACCATAAGCACAATAGTCTTTTATATAATCATCAAACAATGTAATATCGTTGATTTTTCTGACACTTTTATTATTTTTTTCGTAAAATCCTTTTAGCCTTAATTTATCATAAGAGTAATCTCCACAAACATAATCAAATTTTTCAAAATAATCTGTTAAAAGACTTTCTATTTCTTCTATATTAAGACAGTCTCCTTTTTTTTTCACTACTTGGTACTCTATATTGTTAATCTTTATTTTTTCCATCATCTCATCCTCATCTATCCACTAACAGTATATCATCATTCTAAGTAAGCGGTAAAGAAAAAAGAGAAGAATCACCTAAAATTTGATTTTGGTAATAATTCGGTATAGTACCTTGAATTATTTTAATCGTTAATGGAATATCAAGACTTGAATTTACTTCTTCCGTTCGAAGTGGCATGGTAATTCTTTGTCTTACTTCAATATGGATGGATACCTCCATATATACACTATTAATACCATACGTTTTTACCTTCGTTTTCAAATTCGTTGTCACTTCTCCAATAAAAGTAAAGCGAACTGGGATAACTGGACCTAAATTGGATAAAAAAAGATTACTGTAGATAACGCCTGTTGGAATCTCACAAACAACACCTTTTTTTCTTTTAGTAAATCGAAGTCCATAAAAAGTATTGGACAAATTGAAATCAGAAATTGCGCCGTTTTCTAGATTAATTAGACTCGATTGTACCTCTTTGGTCACACTTTCCAATAATTCGTTTGCCTTCTTACTTTTAAGATCAATCATTTCAATCTCATTATTACTATTTCTTTTAGTTGTAAAAATATCATCATCCAAACTACTAATAAATTCTTTATTCAATGCTCTATTCACCATGAAACTACTAAATCTTTTAGCCTCTATTTCAGAATATTTAGCAATAGATGAGCCTATTTTTTTTCCCACTTTTTGTACCATAAAAAAGGAACAAAGCATTGCCATCAAAACAATAACAAAAAGTATTTTTAATTTCTTTATCATACTAAATCATATGAAAAAAAAAGACAAGTAGAATTATTTCAATCCTTGCCTTTTATAATTTTAGGTTTACTAAAATAACATCTTCTCCTATTTTGGTTATATCGCTCCACGGAACCAACATATCCTCCTCTTTTGAAAAGGATAAGAATTTCTTATTTGCCTCTATTACTAATGACTCAATACTTCCGTCATTACTAATATTGGCATCAATAATACTTCCAACGTTTTTTCCATCAAAAACATTTACGATATTCTTAGATTGTAAGTCAGAAAGTCTCATGTAATCACCCAATAAAGTATATGATATTACTACTATCTTAAGACTTTCTTTAAAGATTTTATTGCTGACTTTTCTAATCTTGAGACCTGAGCTTGACTAATCGCTAGTTCATCTGCAATTTCCATCTGTGTTTTTCCTGTCACAAACCTTTCTCCTAAAATAAACTGTTCTCTTTCACTTAAGTTATCAATCGCTTCATTTAATGCTAGTTTAATCTCCATATCCTTACTATTTGTCCTTTTATCTTCTATTTGGTCACATAAATAGATTGTATCTCCACCGTCATTATAGATAGCTTCAAACATACTAACTGGTTCTCGTAAAGACTCTAGTGCATTCACAATATCGAATGGTTCCACGTCGAGTTTTTTAGCAATTTCCTCAATGGTTGGTTCAACACCTCTTTGAGCTATCACTTCTTCTTTATATTTTAATGTCTTATAGGCAATATCTTTTAAAGACCTACTAACTCTAATACTGTTATTGTCTCTTAAATATCTCCTAACTTCTCCTAAAATCATAGGTACAGCATAAGTTGAAAATTTCACTTCGTGCCCTATATCAAAATTATCAATCGCTTTTAAAAGACCTACACAACCCACTTGAAATAAATCATCCATATTATCACAACGATTATTGAATCTTTTTAAAATACTTAATACTAATTTTAAATTCCCTTTAACTAACTCATCTCTTGCGAAGGGATCATTCTCCTTCATTTTTATAAAGAGGTTTCTCATCTCTTCATTAGTTAAAACTTGAATATTTGCTGTATTCACACCACTAATTTCTACTTTGTGGCGTGCCATAAAAAATCTCCTTTCATTCATATATTGATAGAAGGAGACTTATTTTATTCATTTTCTATTATTTTTTTTATATTTTCTCTTAATTCTTTTTTTAATGATTGCTTTTGTTTTTTTGTTACTTCATCAAAAGAGGACTCCTCTTCACTAGTTGCTTGATAACTATATAGAAGCTTACCACTCTTTACTATGAGAATAGTAGGAAAATATATTCTTTTACTACCATCGTTCACTTCTTGATAAGATTGAGCTTTCTCTCCTAATAATTTTAGTATTTTTTGATAGTCTTTACTTCCCTCTTTTATAGTAACTACTGTATCCCCTTTCATTTCTTTTTCATCACGACTAGAATAGGCATTGAAATAATAAATAGTTTTTACTTTTTCATGATAACAAACATCCAAAAAATCTTGTAATAATATTCTAGTCCTAATTCCTTCTGGATAAGCTAATAAGACGATACCTGTTCCATTTTCCATGATATCAACTATCTCATTGCTAGATACATATTTAATTCCACTTTGTTTTTTTATCTTGACACTTGGATATTCTTCTGAGAAGCGAAGACTAGTTTTATTATTAAAATACTCAAATTCCCTCTTGAACTTTTTTTCATCACTTGTTACATATTCTTTTTTGATGATAAAAATAGCAAAAACTATAATTGCTAACATCAAAAATAGAAAAATTTGTTTTAATCTTTTATTTTCCACACAACATACCTACTTTCTAATGAATTTATGGAAAGAATCTGGTAGTTTGGATTCGAATGTTAGAATACTCTTTTTATGCTTATAAAAGATTTGTAATTTGCTAGCATGTAAATATAATCTAGATGTTGCTTCATTCATTCTATCCTTCTGATACTTTTTATCCCCTACTATGGGATGATTGATATTAGCAAGCTGAACTCGAATTTGATTTTTCCTTCCTGTTTCTATATTGATTTTTAACATAGAATACAATCGATTTTCCTTTATAACTTGATAGTTTGTAATCGCTTCTTTTCCTTCTTTTTTTTCAGTTACATAAATAAAATTTGTTTTTGTCTCTAATAATCGATTCACTAAACGATTCAATTTTTTTTCCAGTATTCCATGAACAATTGCTATATATTCTCTATTTTTCACATAAGTATTCCAATTTTTTTGTAAATCCATTTTTGTCTTTTCATCTTTTGCAAATAAAACAATCCCACTTGTATCTTTATCCAAGCGATGCACAACAAAGATTTTGTTATTTTTACTTTTCGTTTTTACATATTCTCTCACATAGTGATACAATGTTTTATCTGTTTCCTTACTGGTTGCGATTGTCAGTAAATTGCTTGGTTTATCGACAACAAGGATAAAATTATCTTCATAAAGAATAGTAAAAGGAAGTTGTTTTTTCATCTTCGTATCAATTTCTATTTTCATACCAATATCTAATAAAAAATTATACTGAGTAACTTTTTGGTGATTGATATATATCATTCCATGTACTAAATAAGATTTTATTCTTTTTCTAGACAAATCAAGTTCATCTTCTAAATATTGTAATAATTGTGATTTTCTTTTTACTACTAATTTCATAAACTTCCTCTTTCTTATTGGTTATCTTTTGATAATGAAAGGTTACTACTATATTTTTCATTCATTATCTTTCGAAGTTCATTCTTATATTTTTCAACTCCAGGTTGATCAAATGGATTGATATTTAATAGATAACTACTAAAAACAGCTGCTAACATAAAAAACATACTAAGTTGACCCAAAGAGTATAAGTCATAACCAACTTGTAATACTATACTTGGTGTATCTTCCTGATAATGAGATTGTAAAACAGATTGTTTAATATTGTTATTTAAATCTTTAATGGAAATATTAGAAAAAGTTAAATCTTCTTCCATATCTATATCAATTACAGTTTCAAATATAATATTACTGCCATCTTGTAAATATTGACCCAAAGAATGTAAGTCCCTCGTATTAACTGTTGAAATTGGTAGAATTCCTTTTTTCTCTTTTCCTTCGCTTTCTGCAAATAATTGCTTTAAAAACTCTGTATAATAATACGCACAAGGCTCATAAACACTAAAGTTTTCAATATATTTAGATGATTGGTACATTTGATTTCTAATAGCAGCATAATAATACGCTTCTTTTGCTAATTGTTTTCCATCATAAAATCCATTTATTAATTTTTCAATGTCAAAACAGAGATAGGAAAGTGGCAATAAATGAGCAGCCGTAACTAAACTGTAGCGTCCTCCTATATTCTTTGGAAATTCAAACCATTGATAGTGATGTTTTTCTACTTCTTGCTTGAGGAAGGAATCCTTATTCTCAGTAATTACAACAATTCTCTTAGAAACCTCTTCTTCTTCATATTTTTTTAATAGTAATTGTTGAATAATTTGATAAAGAATCTTGATTTCTAAAGTATTCCCAGATTTGCTAATTACATTAACAGAAAATCTTTTATCTTCTAAAAATTCTAAAGTTTCTCTAATCGTTTTAGAAGAGAGGTTATTACCAAGATATAAAATTTTGTGTGAATTCTTCTTTTTCTCTTTGAACATTTCATAGAAGGCTAAACTTCCCATATAAGATCCACCTGTAGCGATTACTAGTAGATAATCTGATTGTTTTCTTAATTGTTTGCTACATTGTACAATTTTATCTAAACTACTATTTTCAATTTCTTCTTGATACCATCCTGCAAATTCTTCTTGCTGTAACTTGCTAATATAAAAGTCCTGTCTTTCTAAAGTTTTTTTCAATTTTTCATGGTCTATAAAGCGATCCATATACTTCCAAAAATCTAGTCTAATCATTTTCTTCCCCATTTCTATAAACATTTACTTGATAATTTCCTACTTCCTTTAACTCTATAAAATCATTCTTTGAGGTTTTACCATCTATCGTAATTCTTCTTCTTTTAGAAGATTTTACTTTTATATAATAAATAGCATCTTTATAATGATATTCAACAGAATAGTCCAAGTTGGAAGAAGAAAGATGAGGTTCTATCCTTAAAATATCTCCCTTTTTCTCTATTCCTAAGATATTTTCAATTCCTACTTTATAAAACCATCCAGCAGATCCTGTATACCAAGTCCAACCACCTCTTGCTAAAAAAGCAGGGTTTGAATAAATATCAGCAGCAATGACATATGGCTCCACTTGATAGGTTTCTACGCCATTCTTATTTACTGTTCGGTTAATAGGGTTTATCATCTGAAAATGATGATAAGCTAAATCATATTTTTTTGCTTTGATTAAAGCCATAATATACCAAGCAGCAGCATGGGTATATTGTCCTCCATTTTCTCGAATACCTTTTGGATAATTCATAATATAACCTGGATCATTTAAAGAATCTTTAAATGGTGGTGATAACAGTTTTACAATGTTACTTTTTGAATCTACTAACTCTTTTTCTACTATGTGAATTAATTCTTCCGCCTTTTCTACTCCAACACCACTTAGAATAGCAAAACTTTGGGAAATTAAGTCAATCTTACATTCATTTGATGTAGCACTTCCCAATTTGTCACCATTATCAAAGTAAGCACGAAGATAGTAGCCATTCTCATAACCATGAGTATTTAAATTCGTTTTTAATTCCATATTAAATTCTTTATAAATTGAGATATCAAAATCAGCCCTGTAATTGGCAATAATTGGTATAATCTCATCCATAATCATATACAGGAAAAAGCCTAACCAAACACTTTCTCCTTTACCTTTAATACCTACCTTATTCATTCCATCGTTCCAATCTCCACCACCCATAAGTGGTAAACCATGCTCTCCAAGTTGTTTCATAGAATATTCAAGTGTTAGTATCAAATGCTCAAATAAAGTATCCTTTTCTGTACTATAGGTAAATATAATTCCTTTATCAATTTCATGAGCAGTCAATTCATCACCTTCAATATAAGGAACTTCTTCTTCTAAAATATTAACATCATTTGTTATTTTGATATAATGAATTACTGCATAAACAAGCCATAGGTAATCATCTTTATATCGACTTCTAAGACCAAAATGATTTTTTTCATGCCACCAATGAAGGACGTCTCCTTTTTTAAACTGATGAGAAGCATTAATAATAATTTGCTTTTTTGTAAGTGTTGGATCTACTAAACATAAATTCATCGCATCTTGCAATTGATCTCGATAACCATAAGCTCCACTTACCTGATAAAATCCTGCCCTAGCAAATATTCTAGAAGAGATTGCTTGATATAAGTACCAACCATTCATCATATAATCAAAACTTTTATCTTTTGTTTCCACATGAATGGTGGAAAGTTTCTTTTTCCAATAAAGAGAAATATTATGAAGTTCTTTTTTTACAGATTTTAATTCTTTATATTTAGAAATTAACGTATTGATCTCTAAATCACTTCTACTACATCCCATCATAAAGATAACTTGTTTCTTTTTCTTCTTTTCTAATATTACCTTTATGCCAATTTCTTTTACTAAAATTTTATCAACAACAAAATCTTTTATTGGTTCACTAGAAGATAAGAAGACAGATACATCACTATAATCAATATTATAGACATTTCTTAGCCTCATATATTGATCATTATCCATCATTTCGGATAGAATATGTCTACTTGTTTTTTCTTCAAAATTACCTAATGTTGGATTAATATAAAATGATAAATCAATCTCCTTTATCTCATTTTCTTTATTTTCTAACTCTAGCAAGTAGATTTTAACTGCTTCACTGGTTGGAATAAATTCTGTAAGTGTTGTTTTTAAATCTTCTTGTTCTCCTTCTAGAATGCTATAACCGAATCCATGAGTACAATTAGTCGGTTCAAAGATTTTTCCATTAATTTTAATTCCCTCAGACTTATCATTAATTACCATTTCATTTGTCCAAGAAGTCAATTTGAATTCTAAACTATTCTCAAAGAAGGTATACCCACAACCATTGTTAGTTACTATCGTTCCAAATTTTTCATTGGCAATAATATTAGACCATGGAGTTGGTGTATTTGGATTATAAATTAGATACTCGCTTCCCTCTTTTTGAAATCCACCATAAGAATTATTATAATCAAGAGAATACTTATTTTCTTTTCTAATATTTGTTAGTGTTTCTATTTTTTTATAATCATTTATTTTATTGTTTTCCTCTAATTTTAAAATTTCGTCTTTTAAGGAATCGTCTTTTTCTACATCAAAATATAGTCTAGAAACTACTTGTAATAATATCATTTCATCTTTTGAAATATCTTTTTGTTCTAAGACATAAACGGTTCCAGGAGTATGATAAAAGCTATTTAGAGAATAAATTCGATATAATTCATTATCAATCTCTTTCTTAATTGTTTCTGCATATTCTTCTATTTCACTATTAATAATGATAACATCTATAAAAATTGATTTATTCTTAAAGTATTCAAAAGCTTTCAAGATTTCCATTACGAAAGTAAGATTCGTTAAATCTTTGATATTTACAACTATCATAGGATAATCACCACTTATCCCAAACTTCCATAGACTATTTTTTTGTAATGCATTTCCAGCAAGTAACTGTTGCCTATTTTGTGATATTGATATCTTTGTTGTTTGATAAATATAATTTAACATCATGTTATAAAGTCTCATATCACTACCTGTAATATTTAATCTTTTCGTAGTAGCAATACTTGCCAAATTAGATATTTTAAATGCTCGATCAATATGCTTTTTGTCATTATATAGTGACAAAATAGATTCTAATTGTTTTCTACTTCTACCATATCCGCAAACTAAATAAACACACTTTTTACTATGTGGAGAAACTTCTATTTGATTTCTGATACTAAGAATTGGCTCGATATTGCTTCCTACATGATTTGTTAGCTTTTTACCCAAAGCAATTGGATTATGATAACCATGACCTCTTCCTACAAATTCAAAACGATTGGTTTCATAGCTATAACAATCAGTTGGATAGTCTATGATCAAAGCATTCAACATATAATTAGGAGCCTCTTTTTCTTTCCCTTTTCTTTTAACAACTAAAGCTTTTAAATCATTGTCCCATTCTGTTTCTAAAAACATCTGATTGTACACTTTATGAGAAACATCTGCAATATTCTCTGATAAAATTGGTTCAGTATAGGAAGTTAACTCTAATCTTTTAAATTCTTCTGAGTCATTATAGAAAGTAATTTTTCTAATTTCTGCTTGCTCATCTTCTAAAACAATAATTTCTGTTTTAGTACTAATCATTCCATCTTTTCTATAAAATTTAATTTTGTCAGATGCAAATACGACTTCATATTTATCTGGTTTTTGATTCATTGGAGCATAAGTATTAGACCATACCTTTTTTGTTTCTATATCTTTAATATATAAAAACATACCATAATCCTGTTCTGTTATTTTGCGATATCTGTTCAGTTGAAGGGTACGATATCTAGAAAATCCAGATCCTCTGTCATTTATTAGTAACATATATTTTTTATTTGATAAAATACTAACCTCAGGCATATCTGATATATAATTGAAAGAACGAATATCATTTTCTAATTTTTCTTTCTCATAATTATATTTTTTATAACTTTCCATTTTCATATCGATATTAGCACGAACTTGTATCTTTTCCTTTAATAAGGTTTCAAAAGCTCTAATTTTTACATTACTATGAAAATACTCTTTTACAATATTATTTTTTAAGTAATTAGTAAGTCCCATTAATATCATACCTTGATGATGAGAATAACAAACTCTTACTACTTTCTTACTACTATAATCATAAGCATCATAAAATCCATATTGAAATAGCATATTTAATTTTTTTAGCTTTTCTATATTTTTTATTACATCTTTAGGATATAGTTCAGCTTCTAACAAACTAGAATAAGGAGATATGACGACTTTATCTACAGTTTCTTCTTTAGATGTTAAATAAGGAACAGAAAAACCTTTATATTTGTAATTTAATCCTTGATCAAGTTCACTATAAGCGCATTCACTAATTCCATATGGCAGTTTTTTATCTATACTTTCTACATAAGATTTTTGACAAATGTGTGCAAATTGATAAGTCTCATCTAATAACGTATTTTTATAATTTTTCATAAAAAGTAATGGCATATAATACTCAAAGGCAGTTCCAGACCAAGATACTAATCCCTTATATTTTTTATATGTAGTTAATGTTTTATCAAGACAAAACCAATGTTTTGTAGGAATGTCTCCTTTACAAATAGCAATAAAGCTAGTAAGACGAGATTCTGATGCAAATTTATTATAATTATAAATGGATAATTGATTTTTCTCTATATCGAATCCAATACTTAATACATCCTTTTTTGTATATAGTTTTTTAAAATTGGTTTCTTCAATAAGAGATTCCACAATAGCCACTAAATCGTCTTGCTCATTTTCTCTTAAAAATTCAAGGGTAACAATCAAAGAAGCAACTAAATTTCCAGAGTCTACGGAAGAAACGAATCTTGGGAACAAAGCTTTCTTTGTTTTGATATGATACCAATTATATAAATGTCCATTCCATTTTTCAAGAGAATCAATAGTCATAATAATCTTTTCTAAATAATTGATACAACTATCAATATCAACGAATCCTAAAAAATAAGCACTAATTACACTTGTTAAAGAATAGCCAATATTAGTAGGTGAAGTACGATACTCTAATTTTTCCTCTCTTGTTTCTTGATAATTATCGGGAATTAGATAAGAATATTCTTCTTTTAGAAAAGATGCAAAATAAGCCCATGTTTTGGTAGCGATGGATATGAATTCCTGTTCTTCTTTTTCATCTAATTTTTCTTGGTTGGAATCTTTTTCTAAATCAAGACTAATACAATAAGTTAAAAGAGGTGCCATGAAAAAGATAGTTGCTACTAAAACTCCAATTATACTTTGAATAAAAATCGCTCCTACTAATAATACAATAGAGAAAATTATTTGATAACAAAATTCCCTTAAATAATTAAGAAAAGAAGAAGAGATCATTTTACTAGCATCTTCTGATGAAGTCCAACTAAGTAAATTTTTATGTGAGTAAAATATTCTATACATAGATCTACAAAAAGCATCCATATATAAATTAGTATAATAAGGAATTGTAGAAAAAACAGTAATTGTTCTTAAAAGTAAAGCTTTACCACCATATAATAAGTCTTTATAGTAAACAGTTGTTGTTCTTTCTTTTTTTACATACAGTTTACTTCGTAAAAAAAACTGATTATCCTCTTTAAAAATTGCTAATACTAGAATAAGCAAAAGACTAGGATAGACAAACATCCGAATAATGTTATCTAATATCTTATACTTTTCTAATAGATTAAGAGGATTTTGTTCTATCTCTTTATTTTTATTTTTTACTTTTTTTCCAAGATAAAAGATAATTTGACTATCTCCCCTAGCCCATCTATGGTTTCTAGATGCTTCTACTAAAAATTTAGAGGGAAAGCCATCTACGATTTCAATATCTGAAGCATAACCACATCGAAGATAACTTCCTTCTAATAAATCATGACTTAAAATAAGGTGTTCAGGGAATCTTTCATATAAAACTTGATCAAAGATTTTTAAATCATAAATACCTTTTCCCACGAAATTGCCTTCTAAAAATACATCTTGATAAACATTTGGTGCTAAGGCATTATAAGCATCAAATCCACCAATTCCTGCAAAAATTTGAGAAAATAAAGAGGTATTTGTTGCTTCAATATCAGTACTAACTTTTGGTTGTATCATACCATAGCCAGAAACTACTTTATTTTTCTTTTGATTTAAAGTAGGTTTATTGAAAGGATGCGCCATACATCCAATTAGTTTTAATAAAGAATTTAATACAGGCTCTGTATCGGTATCAAGAGAAATAACATATTTGATTTCTACATCAAAGTCAGTGAATGTATGAACATTAAAATACTGTTTTTCAAAACTTGGAGTTGTCTTTTTTAAAAGAAGACGATTAAAATGAAGAAGCGCTCCTCTTTTTCTTTCATATCCTAAAAAGGCATCTTCGTCTTCACTCCAAACTCTTTTCCGATAAACAAAATGGAATATTTCCTTCTTGTATTTTTTATTTAACCTCTTCGCATAATCCACACCAAAATCCATAATTTCTCTATCATAAGGCATTACTTCCTCTTCTTCTTTTTTTGCATCTGCTAATAAAGTAAAATAAAGATGGTTACTTTTATTCATTAAATAATATGTTTCTAATCGATCAAAAACATCTTTTATTTTTCTAGTATCAGAAATAATTGTTGGAATTACTACCATACAACTACTCTCTTCTGGTATTCCCTTTAAATAATTCATTTTAAAAAGTGGTTTTGGTTTTACAAAAGACATAAGTGTTTGATGAACAAGTTGTGTTATTAATTGAGTAGAAGGTATTAACAGTATGATAAATCCTAAAATTTTTGGTGTTATAAAAAAATAGGATAACATCCAAGCAAGTAAAATGCTTAATATGAAAATAGAGGTAATGTAACATATTGTTTTTAGTCGGATAGAAGTATTCTTAAATAATATATTTCCAATATGGCAACCCTTCTGGTTTGATTCTTCTAATAATTCTTTAGCAATATAGCATTCATTCATATGTCTTTTCTTTGCTAATTTACTAATTTTTCTTCTATAACACTCTTTTGTTTCAGAAGTCATTTTATTGTAGATAGAATCTTCCATCAATATTCTTTCACATTGGTTCATTTTAGAATAGTTAGTCTCAATATCATAAATTAGAATATCTTTGA
>CANRVM010000016.1 GCA_947643295.1 uncultured Mycoplasmatota bacterium | reverse complement strand
ACTAACACCAATTTTATAAAAAAACAAGTAGAACTATTTCTCTATTTTCCTTTTCAATGAATATATTATTTTTTCTTTACATAGATTTAAATGAATAAAGGAGAATGTATATGGAAAAGCAAGAAATTATTAAAAATATAGCAGCCCGTAGTGGTGGTGATATCTACCTAGGTGTTGTTGGTGCTGTTAGAACGGGTAAATCTACATTTATCAAAAAAATGGTTGAAACCTTAATTGTTCCTAATATTGAAGATGAATATGAAAGAAAAAGAGCACTAGATGAAATTCCTCAAAGTGCTGCCGGGAAAACTATTATGACTACAGAACCAAAATTCGTTCCTAATAATGCTGCAACTATTAATATTGAAGACTTTAGCTGCAATATTAGATTAGTAGATTGTGTTGGTTATGTAATTGATAAAGCAGTAGGTGCAGAAGATGAAAATGGACCAAGAATGGTAAAAACACCTTGGTACAACGAGGAAATACCCTTTGTAGAAGCTGCAGAAATTGGAACAGAAAAAGTAATCAAGGATCATTCTACAATAGGAATTGTAGTTACAACAGATGGATCAATTGGTGAATTTAACAGAAATGATTATTTAGAAGCGGAAAATAGAGTCATAAGTGAGCTAAAAAGTATTGGAAAACCATTTATTGTACTTTTAAACTCTACACATCCTACTCTACCAGAAACAGAACGTTTAGCCTCATCCTTAAAAGAAGAACACAATGTTCCTGTTATGCCAATTAGTATTGAGGCAATGACAGAGAAAGATATGTATGATATTCTAAAAGAAGCATTATATGAATTTCCTGTATTAGAAGTAAAAGTAAACATGCCCGAATGGATTGCTATCTTAAATTATAGTCATCCAGTCAAAAAAGAATACATTAAGTGTATTAAAGAAAGTGTTGTCGAAATTGATAAATTAAGAGATATTGAAAATATAACAAAACATTTCTTAAGTAGTGAAATGATTGAGAAAAGCTATCTATCGGAAGTAGATCCATCAACTGGTATCATCACAATTACATTAACGGCACCAGCTTCCTTATATAATAAAACATTGACAGAAATTATAGATGTAGATGTCAAAAATAAAGCAGATCTACTTTCCCTATTCCAAGATTTTAACATTGCAAAAAAAGAATATGATCAAATAAAATATGCTTTAAAAATGGTAAAACAAACTGGTTATGGAGTAGCAACACCATCTCTTGATGATATGAAATTAGAAAAACCTGAGATTATTAAACAAGGACCTAGATATGGTGTAAAACTAAAAGCCATCGCGCCTTCCATTCATATGATACGTGTCGATGTAGAATCTACCTTTGAACCTATAATTGGTAGTGAAGTACAAAGTAAAGAACTAATTGATTATTTAATGAAAGATCAAGATTTAGACCCAACAAGTATTTGGAAAAGTGAAATATTTGGTAGAAGTCTAGATAATATTGTTCAGGAAGGAATCCAGTCAAAGATAAGTCTAATGCCAGATAATATCAGATATAAACTACAACAAACACTTACTAAAGTAGTAAATAAGGGTTCTAATAATATGATTGCTATAGTAATATAGAGGAATTATCCTCTTTTTATTTTTTTTCCTCTTGCCATAATTTTTTTCACATCATCCCCATAAATGATAGTTGCCATATCTAAATACTTATTACAATTATCGATTTCATCAATATCAATATAAAATTTCCCATTATAGTATCTGTTTGTAGCTTCCTTACATAAATTGTATTCTTCTGTTTCTAATAAAAATTTTTCATTCTTATAAATAATGATTCGAAAATCCACTTCATTTGTGAATTCATTATCATCTATTTTTATCATATTTAAAAATGCTCCTATTTTTTGATTTACATAAGCTTTTATTTTATAAAAACCACTTAAGTTTAAATGATACCTATTATTTATTTTTAAAATAATATCACGAATGGTCATTAATAAATCATCTTTATCTTTTATATAAAAATCATCAAAGTAATATTTATTAACAAATATGTCCATATCTTCTTCATTTAGCATTTCAATCTTCAAATCAATCACCTACACTATTGTATGAAAAAAGAATTAAATGGTTTCTATTTCACTTAATTCTTCTAACTTTTGTAGAACTTCTTTTACACCTAATTTAGTTACACTGGAGAAAACAATCAAATCATCTCCAACTACTAAATCTAGTGTATCTAAAATCATTTTTAAATTTTTATCTTTCTTACTTCCACCTACTTTATCAGATTTTGTTGCAACTACAGTAACTGGTACTTTATAATATTTTAGGAAATTATACATTAAAACATCATCTTCTGATGGTTGGTGTCTAAAATCTACTAGTAAAAAAACTCTTTTTAATTGCTCTCTCTTTTCTAAGTATTCTTCTATCATCATGCCAAACTTTGCTTGCGTTTTTTTATCTACTTGGGCATAACCATAACCAGGAACATCAATAATATAGAAAGCATCATTCACAGAATAAAAATTTAGGGTCTGTGTTTTTCCAGGTCTAGAGGAGATATGCGCAATATTCTTACGCGATAAAATGGTATTAATAAAACTACTCTTTCCTACATTACTTCTTCCTACTAATAAAAACTCTGGTTTAACTGTATCTGGATATTGACTTCTTCTAGTGGCAATTACTTCAAGATCTGCCTTTTTAATCTCCATCTTATTCCACCTCCTGTGTTTCTCTATATTTTTTGACGACCAAATCTAAATCCTTCACTAACTTCATCGCTTCATCAAAACTCTTAAATTTAACGCCACTGGCAAACTTGTGTCCTCCACCATGATACTTTTCTGCCACTTGATTAATTTCTGGTCCCCGAGAACGTATAGAAACTCTAATCAAATCATTTTTTACATCCTCTGTTATTGTTAACCATACATAAACTTCTTCAATAAAATTAAAATTATTCACCATATTCCCAGCTGAGGCAGAATCTACTTCTAATTCATTAATTGTTTGATCTGTTATTTTAATATATCCTACTCCATTTTCTGTAACTTCCATATGAGTTGACATATATCCTTCTAATCGAACTTCCTTTAATGGCCTTTGATACATTCTTTGATATACTTCATTTATACTAAATGGATAATGTTCTAAATAATAGGATACTAATTGAAAAGTTTTGGAAGTAGAACTATCAAATAAGAATCGATTAGAATCAGCAACTAAACCAATAAATAAACTCCTAGCAATAGATACATTACATGAAAGCTTAGTCTCCTTGATTAGTTCCATAATTATTTCACAAACTGATGATCTTTCATCATCTATCAACTCCAAATCACAGAATTTTTCAATAAATGGATGATGATCAATTTTAATCACTTTACTAAACCCATCAAAACTAGGTATATCAACTCTCTTTTGATCTGGTGTATCTAAAACAATTAATAAAGCATCTTGAAAAGTTTCGTACTTATTCAGTGCCCCAATATATTTAAACTTATTACTACCTGTTCCTATAGCAGATACCTTTTTATCTGGAAACGTTAAACGGATAGAGTCTCTTAAGGCAATTTGGCTTGCCATGGCATCAGGATCAACTCCTATATGTCTTGCGATTACAATAGTATCATATTTTTTTATCTCTTTTACTATTTTTTTATACATACCGTTACCTATTAATAAATGATACCGTATCTCTAGCAATGATTAATTCTTCATTCGCTGGAATTACGTATACTAAAGACTCCGAATCACTTGTATTAATCTTTCTAATCTCACCACGGAAATTATTTTTTTCTTTATCAATTTTTATTCCAAGGCAAGATAATTTTTCTACAATATTTTCTCTTATTCCCATATTATTTTCTCCAATACCTGCAGTAAAGACTAACACATCCACTCCACCAAGCAATACATAATATTGAGCAATATAAGAGACAACTGTTCTACAAAATTTCTCTCTTGCTAAAATACATCTTTCATTTCCTTCTTCTATTCCTTTTTCAATATCTCTAGCATCAGAACTTACCTCACTCAATCCTAACAGACCAGAACAATGATTCAAATCATCAATAACTTCCAAAGCATTTTTACCTTCTTGCTCCATAATATATGGGATAATAGAAGGATCGACACTTCCAGATCTTGTTCCCATCATAATGCCAGAAAGTGGGGTGAATCCTATAGAAGTATCTACACTTTTTCCATCTTTTATCGCACAAACAGAACCACCACCACCTAAATGACAAGCAATGATTCTTAAATCTTTTCTACCTTCTAATTCTTCTATTTTAGAAACTAAATAACGATAGCTTGTTCCATGGGCACCATACTTTCTAACGTGATAATTTTGATACCAATCATAAGGAACTGGGTATAAGTAATTTACTGGATCTAAGTCTTGATGGAAGGTAGTGTCAAAAACGGCTACCATTAAAGTATTTGGTAACACTTCCTTAAATGCTCTCATAACAAGTACATCGTCAGGATTATGTAAAGGAGCAAAATCCTTGACTTCCTCAATATCATCAATTACTTTTTCTGTAATCTTAACCGAATCCTTATACTTATAAGCACCAGATACAACCCGATGCCCAATACCATCTATTTCATCTAAAGAATGAATAATATTAAGTGCAATTAACTTATCAAGTAATACCCTGATAGCAATTTCTTGATTAGGAAGATCAATTTCTTCTTTTATTTTCTCATTATTAAATTGAATCGTATAAAAACTACCATCTATTCCTATTCGTTCAAACAACCCACTAGCAATAACACTTTCGTCATTCATTTCCAATAAGCTAAATTTTAAAGTACTACTGCCTGCATTTACAGATATTATTTTCATTTTGCACTCCCTTTCTACATTTATTATACTATATCTTTTTCTTTTTTCATACTAAATTTATTCTTTTTGACAAAACAAAAGATAGTCCCTAATAAGGTCTATCTTTTAAGCTATCATTACTTATTGTTGTAGCTTCCACTAACTTGGTTAAGTCCGTTTTGAACTAAACGTCTTGTAATTTCACCACCAACTGATCCGTTTGCACGAGAAGAAGCATCTGGTCCTAAATTTACACCTAATTCGTTAGCTATTTCATATTTCATTTTATCAATAGCTTGTTTAGCTCCTGGAACTCTCATTTTCATTGAGCTGTTTGTGTTGTTATTCATTTGTTTCACCTCCTATACACTTATAGATTGTGAAATATTTTAAATTTCATACACATTATTTATTGGTAATTTATTCCTATAACATTTTATCAAATTCGTCTTCAAAATCTGTTATCGTCATATGTTTTACTTCTTGAACTGTTTTTTCTATTAAGCTATTAAAATCAAAGCGTTCTTCCATTTTAATACAAGCTTCTAACTTTGGATTGATAACAGGATGTTTTGGTACAAATACTGTACAACAATCCTCAAATGGTAAAATACTAATATCATAAGTATCAATTTTTTTGGCAATATCTATAATTTCCAATTTATCTAAACAAGCAACAGGACGAATAATTGGAAAATTAGTTACTTCATTAATTACACTCATACTAGATAAAGTTTGTGAAGCAACTTGTCCAATACTTTCTCCATTTACAATTACTAATGCATCTAAATCTTTCGCAAGTAATTCCATAATTCGATACATCATTCTTCTCATAATAGTAATACAATAATCTTTATCTACGTTTTTATAAATTTCTTCTTGAATTTTTGTAAAATTAACAATATGCAAATTTATTTTATTAGAGTATTTTGCTAACTTTTTACATAAATCAATTACTTTATTTCTTGCTTCTAAACTAGTATGAGGAATTGCTTCGAAATAAACGGCATCTACTAAAACTCCTCGTTTCATTGCAAGATATCCTGCAACAGGAGAATCAATCCCACCACTTAACATTAAAAGTGCTTTTTTTTGAACTCCTAATGGATATCCACCGCATCCTTTATAACCATTTGTATAAATATAAGATTTTCCTGGTCGAACTTCAACTTGAATCAAAACATCAGGATGATGGACATCTACTGAAATATAGTCTATATTTTTTAATAAATAAGACCCAATCATAGGATTTATTTCTGTACTTTGATAAGGAAATAACTTATCACTTCTTTTAGTCTCTACTTTAAAAGTCTTAAAAGTTTGATTTTTCATTAACTCTAATATCGTTTCTTTTATTGTATCTATATTAGTATCCACAATACACGCAATATGATACATATGAATACCAAAGATATGATTTAAAATATCTTTTATTTTTTCAATATCTTCCTCTTGAAATTTAATATACATTCTAGAGATATCTTTTGTAATAGAAATATCATAATTTTTTAATTTATTTTTTATATTTTGATACAAAGTATTCACAAAAAAATTTCGATTCCCTTTTTTCGTTGTTAATTCTCCATATTTAATTAAAATTACTTTCTCCATAATCACCACTCCAAATGTCTTTATTATATAACAAGTTTAAAAATTTGCATAGAAAAAAGGATTAAAATCCTTTCGTTTTATTTATCATAAAGAGCTAACATTTTACGATATATTCCCTCGTCTGCAATAGAACAAGTTTTTAAAACTAAATCTAGGGATTTTTTATATTCTCCCTTATAAAAATAGTCTTCTGCTTGAGATATTCCTTCATCTACTTCTTTATAATAAGCTCGAAAACGATTTCCATAAACGATTGATTTTTCTGCTAGTATTGCTGTTTTCACCATTTCATTCGTTGTATGATATAATTTTAATACCAAATCACGAGCCGTATCTACTCTTGTATTCAATGTTTTAATCACAATTGGTTTTCTCTCTAACTCTTTAATTACTTCTGCCATCGCCTCATTTGCCTCTTTTAATTCCACAAAATAAATATCCGAAATAATAGGCAACTTATAACTACGCATTTTATTTTTTGATTCTTTTAAAAAGTGTTCAATATCATTTAGTTGTTCTCTTGCCCTTAATTCATCATCATACATATTTCCCAAGGACTTTAAGGAAATATCTAAGTCTTCTTCCATTTTGCGAAGCCGAAGCATCAAATCTTCAATCTCTTTATGTAACATAGAATAGGGAGCAGATAAATTCTCTAATTTCTTCATCAAATTAGTATAATCGTCATTAATTATCACTAATACTTTTTTTACATCATGTATAATTTTGATATCATTTTCTTCTAAATCATACATATTCTTAATATCGTCTAATTGATTATATATATCTTCCACTATTTTATTCGTTTTATTTAATTTTTTACTAAAATCCTTTTTAATCTCATCAAATACTTTCCTACTTAGTCTCTCTTTTTCAAAGTCAACAAATAAAGAATCCAAATAATCTAAGATTGTTTTTAATTCAAACATACAATCTGTTAAATTTAAAACTTTAATCTTATCTAAAATACTATCTACATTTTTCTGAGATTCTTTAATATTGTAATCAATGTTTAAGTATTCTAAAGAATATTTTTCTTTTTCCATTTCTTTTACTGTGTCATCAATTTCTTTTATTCTTTTAGGAATTAACTGTTTTGCCATTAATAATAAATCTGGCATTTCTTCAACCACTATTCCCATATGATCAATCATAACATCTAAAGCTTTTACTATCTTTACTACTTCAACGTAATCATTTGCTTCCATTACTTTTTCAAAATCCAAAAACTTTTTTTCAATATTTTCTAATTGTAATTCAACAGCTTCCTGCATATCATCATATAAGTTTTTATGATTTTGATAAGAAGAATTTAGTTTTCGATATTTTGTCTTTAATTTTGTAATAATACTTCTATACTTTTCCTCACTTAAAGTAATATCTTTAATTTGCTCCAATAAATAATTAGATTTCTCTCTTGCTTTACAAATCTCTAATTCTGCTTGGGCAATTTGTTCAATACATTTTTTATAATCTCTTTTTTCTAGTGAAGAATCTAAATCAATTAAAATATCATCAATTAATAAAATATTCTTTTCTTTAATAGCTGTAAATTTATCATTCCACTCATTGTATTTTTCTTCCATCATGTCATTCTTTATAATAGGCTCAATTTTAGAAAGCTCTAATGGTACAGGAGTACTTAATACTTTATTCTTCTCAATTTCTAAACGTTTAGCCATCTTCTCATAAGTATTTTTAACTTTTTTTCGAATAAATAAAATGCAAAGTAGAAGAACAATAAAACAAACTAAAACTATAGTACTAATCACTAAAATTTGTCCTTCCATTCTATCCACCTCTTATCATATATTTTATTGTAACACAAGTATTTCTCTTTTTCTACAAATTTCCACAAATTGTTAAAAATTGCTATTCCCATTTTATTAGAATACCCAAAACAAAAAGAAAGCATTATAAAATTATATGAAACCTAATAATATTTCAAAAATCTAATCAAAAAAATATTTAGACCACCAAAAAAATGGAAGTACTAAATTCCATTTCTTAATTAGATGGAAAGACATTCTTTGTTATCTTTTTTACTTTTTGTACTTCTTTTTTGATTTTTTCCAATTCTTCTATAGGTGATATCACCATATTCTCTGAAATCTGTTTAATAGGAGTATGAGTTATTAACATACCATGTTCTAGTGCTATTAACCTATCCCGATAAGTGAACTCTCCCTTATTATCTAATGAAATCGTCTTTCCAGCAGTTGTTTTTTGAAACTTCGACCAAATTCCATATTCTAAATCAATAATATCTGTTTTAATGCCCTTCCTTTGTGTTTCTAAAACTACATGAGGTAATAACTTTATATCCATTAAAGACAAGTCACATATTTTTTTATAAGCTTTTTCAATTTCAAATGGAAAGGATAAACCTAATAAATAGTTCGATAAATCTCCTTCATTTGGTAGCATAAAAACACTATCTTTTATCATTCCAGATTGATTGGTAACAGACAAGGAAAAGTTATTTTCTTGATTTAATATAGTAAAAACACATTCTTGCATTTCAAAATTACGAACTAGTGTATTTCCATTATCTTGATTTTCCCTCATATAGCTATTTGGTCGAAAAAGAACTTCTTGATTATCTTGTGCTGGATGATAAAAATAATCTTTTCTGTTATTCTGATAATAGAATTCAAATATAGCATAATCCTCATGATTACCATCAAACAATTTAATAATTGCTTCATCCTTTGCTTTTTTTAAATAACATTTGAAGATATAATTATGATCAAAACAAATTGTACAAGATTCTGTTTTATCAATACCAGCTAATTTCAGTAAATATCCAAATTGCTCAGCTGTATTCTCACTGTACTCATTCTTGGCATAACCTTGTGATAACCATTTAGCAACATTTTCTTTTGCTTCATCGTTTTCAAATTCTACAATTGGTATCTCCATCTTTTCATTATGTAATGTTTTATTAAATAAAGTCATAGTATTTCTCCTCTTTCATAATCATAATATTCCTAATTACTTCATCTCTTTTCTACTAATAGAATAGCATTTTTCGTTTTTGATGACAACTATATTTTTATCATTTATTCTATATCTATAAATAATGAAACGCTATACAAATATATACGAATGTGATAAACTATACAAACAAGAAAGAAGATAAATTAATGAATACTACAGATACACATTATACTACTTTAGGAGTAGGAATGAATACAACAGAGCAAGAGATAAAAAAAGCTTTCCGAAATAAAGTAAAAAATACCACCCAGATATCAATCCAACGAAAGAAGCAGAAGAAGAAATAAGAAAAATTACGGAAGCCTATGAAGTATTATCAGACGTTGAAAAGAGAAAGTCTTATGATGAAGAATTAAAAAGAGATAATAGAATACATTTTGAAGAACAACCTAACAGTACTCAATCTAATCCTTATACTTCTTATTCAAAAGAAAGAGATGAAAGTGATTTTGAGGATTGGATTAAAATCTATTTAAAAATACTACGTTCTATGGACAAGAAGAATACTGACAAACATGGAATCTTTAAAGAAGAAAACATCACTTCTGATTACATGCCATATCATTTTGTAGATTTTTCTAATAAGCTTTTCAATGCACAATCTCAATATTCTTTTGAAGAAAAACAAAATATAAAACAAAAGATTTTAAAACGATAACTGACTATCAAAATAATTTTGTAAAACACTTGATATTTTAACGATTTTATCATATAATTAATACTGCATATTGACTTAGATGGCAAATTTAGAGTTCTTTAATGTGTTATTTATCGTTTAGTAACTGAAGCCATTAGGTGAAAAATAACTCCCTAAAGTTCGACTAAGTTAGATTTAAGTATATGTAATATTTTAGAAAGGAGAAATATTATGTCAAGATATACTGGATCAGAATATAAAAGAGCTCGTCGTGTTGGTTTTTCCATATCTGAAACAGGAAAAGAATTAGCTCGTCGTCCATATGGTCCTGGTCAACATGGTAATGCTCGTAAAGGTAAATTATCAGACTATGGAATCCAACTGAAAGAAAAACAAAAAGTTAGATTTATGTATGGATTAAGTGAAAGACAATTTAGAAAGACATTCGATGAGGCTTCTAAAATAAAAGGTATTCATGGTACAAACTTCTTAAGACTATTAGAATCTAGACTTGATAATTTAGTTTATAGAACTGGATTTTCATCAACAAGACGTGGTGCTAGACAATTAGTAAATCATGGTCATGTTACTGTTAATGGAAAAAAAGTAGATATCCCATCTTATCGAGTAAAGGTTGGAGATGTTATTTCTTTAAAAGAAAAAGACAAAGAACTTAAAATAGTATTAGATTCTTTATCAAAAGTAGTAAAAAGGGTAGAATTCATTAACTACGATGATAAGAAAATGGAAGCTACTTATGTTAGATTACCTGAGAGAAGTGAACTTAATGCTGATATTAATGAATCACTAATCGTTGAATTCTATAACAAATAAAACTTGGAATTTCCAAGTTTTTTTTATTTCTCTAATTCTATATTACAACAATTTTCTATTTTTATTTTGGATAAATCACTAGTTAAATCAGACTTCTTAATAAGATGATATAAAGCTTTAATAACCGCTCCATGTGCTACTATCAATACCTTTTTATTACGATATTCTTTCTCTAACTCTTTTAAGAACTCTTCGCACCTTTTCATTAAATCCTGAATTGGTTCCACATTATCTTCTTTATAATTTAGAGAATAATCCCAATACTTTTTAGAATCATAAAGCTCTACACTCTTTCCTTCTAAATTTCCTAAATTTCGTTCTTCTAATCTTTTATCAACTTGAATAAAAACTCTATCTCCTACTAGAATCATAGCTGTTTCTACAGTTCGCATTAAAGGAGAAGTAAAACAGATATCAAAATTCATATCTTTTAACTCATCCTTCAACTTGTAACACTCTCTTCTACCAGTATCATTTAAAGGAATATTACTTTTTCCTTGAAGAATTTTCTTTTCATTATATTCTGTTGTTCCATGCCTCACTAATACAATTTTCACTATTTTCCTCCAATCAACTTTCCAGATTTCGTATAATGAATAAAGTTTGCCACATAACTATGCTCATCATAAGTAGAGTAACCACTTATTAAATACCCATTCTTCTTTAATTTTATATCAGTAAAATAATCATCTTTTTCATCTCCATAGATTTCTATGAATTGTTCCTTTAGATTAGTATCATATTTAGCTAAAATACCATCATAAGAAAATACATTGACTTTATTGGTTGATTTCTTTTTATTATATACTCCTGTTTGTCCTGCAATCACAATATTTTGTTTATCATCAAAAAGAACTCTATTGAATCGTTCCATTCCGTCTTTTTTGTAAATGGCCTCTCCTATCTTATTAAAATCTAAATCGTATTTGACCACTAGACCATCTGTATCATAATCTTGTTTATCTTCTTTCACCTTTTTACCACCAACAACATATAAATAATTTCCATCACTTACAATTCCAGTAAAACCAAAACTATCTGTGTATTCATAATTGGCAGTATTTATTCTTTCTAAATTAGAAGTATATTTTGAGATAATACCTACATTAGAGGCATCTTTTCCAACAGTATAGATATAATCTTCATTTATTATAATATCATTATAAATCCCTGACTTAGATCCACCATAATTACTTCTTGAGATTTCTTTTAAATTCTTATCGTATTTAACAATAAAACCTCCACCTTCATCCGAAAATCCAAGTGTCATATTCTCATAAATACTTTGACCAACAACAAGATAACCATCATCTACCACTAAAACATTGGTAAACTTAGAATTACCTAATACCTGAAAGGTATTCTCTACTATCTTTTTTCCCTCTGAGTCATATTTTACAATAATAGCAGAACGAACACCATCCTCATGTTCTGTTTTATTTTTCTCTATACTTCCAACAGCAATATAAGAATCATTATCTTTCTTTACACTAAAATAACTACTATTATATTTATTATTATAAAGCTTTTCCCATTTTTTATTATAATTTTCATCATAAAGGGTTATTTTTGCTTTTTCAAATCCATTTTCATTATCGTTATTACTTCCAACAGCAATATAAGAATCCTCCAGAATTTCGAAACCATTGATACTATCAAAATACGTTTTCTTCGTGCTATTATCTTTATAGAAAAATAGAACAAATCCATCTATTATTAAAACAACTATACAAAAAATAACAATACTTCTTAAAACTATTTTTAATTTATGATTCACTAGCAACAACTCCTTTTAAATGAATTCTATAATATAATATTTCTTTTTTCCTTTTCTAATAACTACATATTTCTGTTCTATAGAAACACTTCTAGTAACTTGAAACTCTAAATCTACTTCTCTTTCTCCATTGATATAAATAGAACCATTGGCAATAAATTCACGTGCTTCCCTCTTACTAGTACAGATATTACTAGTTACTAATAAATTTACCAAATCTAATTCTTCGCTTATCGCAATTGGTGTAAGACCTTTAAAAGCCACCTCAATATCAGAAGCAGTAAATGATTTGATGTTACCACTAAATAAAGCTTCACTAATTTTTACAGCCTGTTCATACTCCTCTTTTCCATGTAAGAAAGTAATCACTTCTTTTGCTAATGTTTTTTGGGCAATTCTCTTTTCTGGTTGTTTGTTATGCTCATCTAATATCTTCTCAATCTCTTCCTTCGATAGAAAAGTATAGACTTTTAAATAATTTTCCATCATAATATCCTCAAAGTTAATTAGATATTGATATAATTCATAACTAGATGTTTTTTCTTTATCCAACCATAAAGCATTTCCCTCACTCTTACCAATCTTTTTTCCAGTAGAATCGAGTGTTAAAGGACAAGAAAAAGCATATACGGATTCATCATTTAATTTTCTTATTAATTCAATTCCTGTAGTTAGGTTTCCCCATTGATCGGATCCTCCAAATTGCAAGGTGGCCCCATAGTGATCATGAATATATTTAAAATCATATCCTTGTATTAACATATAAGAAAACTCTGCATAAGAAATTCCAGATTCCATTTGTCTTTTTACTAAATCCTTATTAATCATATAGGATACATTCACATACTTCCCAACATCTCTTAAAAAATCAATATAATGATAATTTTGAAACCAATCATAGTTATTAACTACTAGTGTATCTTCTCCAAATAACTTTTTCATCTGAATCTTTATTTTTTCAAAATTATTTTCGACCACTTTAACATCCGACTTTTCTCTTTCCTTTGTACCTCTAGGATCACCAACTCGTCCAGTAGCTCCTCCCACCAAAATAATAGGTTTATGACCTCCTCTTCTTAATCTTTCAATAACTAAAAAGGTAGGAAGCTGCCCAATATGTAGGCTATCTGCTGAAGGATCAGCACCAATATAAAAAGTTAATCCCCCTTGATTTATTTTATCTTCTAAATCATCTCCAGCAGTATCTTTTATTAATCCTCTCCACTTTAAATCTTCAAATAATGTCATTTTTTAATCCTCCTCAAATACTAAATTTTTAATTTTTTCTAAATCATAACCATAATCTGAATAAATTCCTTCCACATCTTTTGTGGTTACCTTCTCTTTATCAATTTCTAATTTATCCAAAATCTCATAAACTTCTTCTTCACAATTCCCTTCAATCTCTAAATAAGTAGGAATAAATGGCCAACTATCGATATCAAATTCCACGCCATCTAATATATATTGGCACCTTCTATTTTCTTGATACCCTTTTGGCTGATATCCTAATTCTTTCAAAATTGAATTTGTTTTATCAAAATTATCCACTTCGATTTCTAACTCTTTTGTACCATCTATTTTTTCTGAAACAATGTCTTTTATGGTAAGAGTGGTCACTTCTCCATTCGTTCTTAAGCGAATCCATTTCTTATTCTGTTTTGGTATGAAATCATAAACATATCTTCTTTGTAAATAATCAAATTTTTTTACTGCTCCTAAACTCTCTAACTTCTTTGTAATCTTATCTACATCAATTTCCAATATTCTTACTTCAAATTCCGTATTCATCCTTATTATCTTCTCCTTCCGCCTTGTATTACTTTCAGTTTAGCTTTCTGTTTCTCATGTACCATTAAATTTTTTCTTTCATTTATTAAAAATATAGATACTTTATATTTTTTTGATAATCTCCTATTATTCATGCCTTTTTTAATATCAGTTTTAAATAACTTTTCTGGCATTAATAATTTTAATGCATAATGATAGGCTTTCTTATCAAAAGATTCTTCTTCCAAAAGACCTTTACTAAAATACCCATCATTATAATATAATTGGATATAACAGTACATATAAGTACTTATAAATCTCCTCGCTTTTTTTGATACTTTTTTATTAATATAGATACCATTCCATGACGAATCAATAACAGCAAAAG
>CANRVM010000015.1 GCA_947643295.1 uncultured Mycoplasmatota bacterium | reverse complement strand
GTACTTTTTCTGGCATACTAGTAGAAAAACCTTGGATATAAATAGTATTACCATAATTAATATCTTCTTCTATATTACTTTCTGGTTCTAAAAATAATTGATGTCTTTCTTTATCACTGAATCGTACTACCTTATCTTCTATTGATGGGCAATATCTAGGACCTACTCCTTCTACATAACCACCATACATACTGGATTCTTTCAAATGTTCTTTTATAATACGATGTGTTTTATCATTCGTATAAGTTAAATGACAAGGTATCTGATTTTGATAATCATAATAAATATTATTTTCAAAAGAAAATGTATACTCTTTATTATCACCTGATTCTAAACTTGTTTTTTCATAATCAATGCTATTTTTATCAATTCTTGGAGGCGTTCCAGTTTTTAAACGTAAGATATGAAAACCTAACTTTGCTAAATCATCCGATAAGAACTTCGATTCTCTTTCTCCATGAGGTCCTCCTGAAGTTTTATTTGAGCCTACTAAAATACTACCATTTAAATAAGTACCTGTTGTTAAGATAACGATATCGGAATGGATAGTTTGATTATCCTCTAGAATAATTCCTTGTATCTTATTATTATCTACTATTAAGTGTTCCACTAAAGATTCTTTTATCTCTAAATTTTCTTGATTTCTTAATGTCTTTAACATTTCTTTTGGATAAACATTTTTATCTTCTTGTGCACGTAATGCCCATACAGCAGGTCCTTTCTTTGTATTTAACATTTTTACTTGGATAGCTGCCTTATCCGCATTTTTACCCATTTCCCCACCTAAAGCATCAATTTCACGAACGACAACACCTTTCGCAGGACCTCCGATAGATGGATTACAAGGCATATCCGCTATATTATTTATATTTCCTGTTATTAATAAGGTAGAATGTCCTTTTCTTGCAGTAGCAAGAGCTGCCTCACACCCTGCATGACCACCACCTACTACAATTACTTCATACTTCATTTTTATCACTACTTTCTTTACAAATCTTAATAAACTTATCAAATAGTTTTTGATCATTTACTACTTCTGGATGCCATTGTACTCCTAGTATCTTTTCTTTTTCAATTGCCTCAATCACGCCATCATTACTAACGGCTGTTACTTTAAAACCGGGAGCTACCTTTTTTATTGATTGACTATGAAAAGAATTTACCTTCATGAATTTTTTTGCGATAAATAGGATAAAGAATCGAATTTTCTTCGATTTCAATTTGGTGTTTACTTCCATCCTTTAATTGATGATTTGGAATGGCTTGATTTAACGTTCCACCAAATACAACATTTATTTCCTGAATTCCTGCACAAATACCTAGTATAGGTTTCTTATTTTCTTCAAATAATTCAATTGCTTTCTTTATCATTGGAAATTCATCATACTGATATTTTTTACCCTCTAGCACTTCTTCTTGATAATATTTAGGATGAACATCATTGCGACCACCTGTTACTATTAACCCATCACATATTTCACAGATTTCTTCTGAAAATTGTTCTGATACAATTGGAATCCATAAAATATTTAATTTTTTCAATATTTCTTGAAAATGACTATTTAAATAATAATTTTTATCAAATGGTTTATTATCTTCTTTACTTTCTATTCGTTCGATTATTGCTATTTTTATTTTCTTTTCCATGATATCTACTTTCCCACACAAAAATTTTCAAATAAATGATCTATAATTTCATCGCTATAAGTCTTTCCTGTTATTTCTCCCAATAACTCAAAACAAGATTTTAAATCAATTTCTATCATATCTAATGGTAAACTGTTTCTGATTGCTAGTTCAGCATCATTTAATTTTTCTAATGCTTCTTTTGCTTTACTGATTTGTCTAACATTCGTTAAATAAGTATAGTCTTGCTCTTCTATTTTACCTAAATGAAATAATTGAATAATTTCTTTTTTTAAAGGGTCAATACCTTCTATCGTATTGGTATTGGTACTAACTACTTGGTACCCTTCTAACTCTTCTTTTTCAATTTTTTGTTCTAAATCATTTTTATTAATTGCTACTATCGTTGTTTTATTCTCCACCTTAGATAAAATTTCCTTATCATCCTTTGTAATACCATCATTTCCATTTAATACAACAATTACTAAATCTGCTTTTTCAATGAAAGACAAACTCTTCTCTACTCCTATTTGTTCTATTTTATCTTGTGTAGAGCGGATACCTGCAGTATCAATTATATTTAAAGCAATATTATTTAGTATTATTTGACCTTCTACAATATCTCTTGTTGTTCCTGCAATATCAGTAACAATTGCCTTTTCTTCCTGTAATAATCTATTTAAAATACTACTTTTTCCTACATTTGGTCTTCCAATAATAAGAGTATTAATACCATTTTTAATCATTTTACTATTTTTTGATTCTTCTATAATCTTCGATAATTGTTCTTTCATTTGTGCTACTTTTTCTGTTACTTGTTCCATCGTAGTAATTTCAATATCATAATACTCGGGATAATCAATATTAACCTCTATTTGTGATATTAAATCTTTTAAATCATTACGATAGCTTTCTATAAAATCATAAATCTTTCCTTGTAATTGATTGATAGCTAACTTTCTAGCACTTTCTGTTTTACTTTCTAATAAATCCATTACTGCTTCTGATTTTGTTAAATCAATTCTTCCATTTAAAAAAGCTCTTTTTGTAAATTCACCAGGCTCTGCTAATCGTATCTCATCTTCTAATATAATTTCTAAAATTTTATTAGTAGTAGCAATACCTCCATGACAGTTGATTTCTACTATATCTTCCAATGTATAGGTTTTAGGAGCTTTCATGACAGTAACTAATACTTCATCTATTATTTCATTATTCTTAACAATATGCCCATAATGAATGGTATGTGAATCGACACTTTCTAAATTTTTTCCTTGAAAAATACGATTCGTTATAGAAATAACTTCTTTTCCACTTAATCTTATAATAGAAATAGCTCCTACTCCTAGCGATGTTGAAATAGCAATGATATTATCATCCATGGTACCACTTCCTCTTTCTTAATGATTATATCACAAAAATTAAAGTTTTTATTTTTTATTTCAAGGAAATTAACATCTTTTATAGTATTATTTCTAATTTTCTTTTTTTAATTTGGAAGTAATATATAAAAAGAAGAACCTAATCTTCTCTTGGTTTAATAACCACTTTTCTATTAGGCTCTTCTCCAATACTTTCTGTATAAATATGTTTATAATCTTTTAATGCATTATGTATGACTCTCCTTTCATAAGAATTCATAGAGTCTAGTGTTGCCTCTACTTTCGAATTTCTTACTTCTCTTGCTATATTTTTTGCTAATCTTTCTAAATTTTTATCTTTATTTTTTCTATACTCTGAAACATCAATAATAAATTTATAAGGCTTTCCTATTTCCTTTATTATCACTTGTTGTATATAGTGAGATAATGCCTGTAGGTTTTTCCCATTTTTTCCAATAATTAGACTATCATTATCAGAAAATATTGTATAAGTAGGAATATTATCTACTACTTTCTGTTCCATATTGATACTATACCCCATATCATTTAAAAAGGAATATATATAATTTTTGATAAATTTTATAACTTCTCTTTTTTCAATGACTTCAATCTCTACCTTTTTAAACACTCCACCTTTTTTGTTCATTTCTTTTATAATAAGATTTTCTTCTAACTCTTGAAGTGATATTTTTGCTTTTTCTAAGGCTTCTTCATACGTTTTTCCACTAAATCTATTTTTTTCCATTTACTACCTTACTCCTTTTTACTGCTATATTTTGGACTATTGTAAATAAATTTGTTGTAATCCAATAGATTCCCAATGCAGATGGCATAAACAGTGCCATTACAATAATCATACCCACCATCATAATTGGCATCATTTTCATACTAGAATCTAGTGTGTTATCTGCCAAATTAAAGCGGAATGAGAAGTATGTGGTAACAGAGATTAATACCATTAGAATAATATAGGCAATAATAGCCGAAGTTGTAAATCCAACAATTGGAGTAGTCCCTAACTGTAAGCCAAGAAATTTCCCTTCAAATATCGCTGGTATTCTTTGAACAGCTTCGAAAAAAGCAATAAATAAAGGTAACTGAATCATTGAGAATAAACAACCAGACATAGGACTAATATTATATTTTTTATATACTGCCATCATCTCTTGACTTTGTTTTGTTAGAGATTCTTGATCCTGTTTGTTCTTATATTTATTTTGAATTCTATTTAATTCAGGTTGTGCTTTTTTCATTAGTTCTGATTGCATAGCAGTCTTTTTTGTAAATGGAAAAGCAATTAACCTTATGATTAAACTAATAATAATTAATGATAACGCATAATTATTATTTAATAGTTCACCTAGTTTTAGAAGAATAAAAGCCAAAGGTTTAACAAAAATACTTGTCCATAAACCCTCATATTTTCCACTATTTATTTTAAAATCATTACATTTTGGTAACTTTTCTACCTCTACTCCATTTTTCTCATATATTTTTATTACATTTTTATTATTGGGCCTACATAAAATATTTTCTGTTAAATTTTGACCTGTAACCTCATTTTTTACTGGCTCTTTATTTTTATTTGTTAAAGTCTTTGTACATCCTGTTGTAAGCATTAATAACAATAGGATAATAATTAACTTTTTTTTTGAGTTATCTTTTCTCATTTAAATCTCCTTTAATTTAATAAGTAAATCTAGGTATTTTTTTTCTAATTGCTGATAAGTCAATTCTACTCCACTTTTTCTTAGAAGAATTATATAATCTACTCCACTACTTTTTATACTTTTCATATGATTTGTCGTAATCATTCTAATTCTTCTTTTCCATTTATTCCTAAAAACAGCATTTCCTAATTTTTTTCCAACCGAAATACCAAATCTATTCTTTCCTAGATTATTCTTTCTATAATATATAACAAATCCATTATTAGAAACTTTTTGTGCATTTTTTATTATTGAATTGAAATCGTTAGAATCTTTTATTGTATCCTTTTTCTTCATTTAAAAAGCTCCTATCTTAATGTAAAAAACCACTAAGGCATACTAGTGGATTATTTGCATAGGCTTTTACGTCCCTTGCGACGACGATTGTTTAAAATATTTGTTAACTTACGAGCAAAAAAACCATGTTTCTTTGATTTTTTACGATTATTAGGTTGATAAGTTCTTTTCATATGTCCCACCTCCAAACATAAATCTACATTATTATAATAATAAAAACTTAGTTTTGTCAATGAAAAGAATACTATTTATTGAATTTTTTAACAAAATCCACAATACTGTGGAAATAGAAATTAACTATTGTGAGTTAATAATTGTGGAAAATGTGGGAAGTCTTAATTTTTGTTTCTATTATTAGGTTTTATTTGTTGATAACATTGTGGAAAATCTGTGAAAAAAAAAAAGTTGTTTTTTTCTATTTATTTTTTAAACAATTTAATGTACACTAATTGGTGATTGGTTATCTTAGGTGGGGAGATGGTTATATGAATGTCGATATTCTATGGGCTAATTTTTTAACCCAAATAAAAGACGAATTATCAAGTCTCTCTTATGATACTTGGTTTAAAGATACAAAACTCTTAAGCCTACAAAATGGCAAAGCAATTGTTGTAGTTCCTATGCCAATACATAAAAAACACTTATTAGATAATTACTCAAAAATAATTATAGAAAACTTAAATAATATTACTGGTACAAATTTTGAATTAGAGTTGATATTAAGCGATGAAATTGAGAAATATATTGCTAATAAGAAAGAAGAGAAATTACAGGAAAAGATAGAGAGTGGAGTACCACCTAATACCTTTCAATCCAATTTAAAAAGCAAATATACCTTTGAAAATTTTATTGTTGGAAATAGTAACAAATTCGCTCAAGCTGCTGCTTTATCGGTAGCAGAAAATCCTGGTAATATGTATAATCCCTTATTTATTTATGGAAATAGTGGGCTAGGGAAGACACACCTAATGCATGCAATTGGTAACTATATAACTGGAAATAGCAATCGAAAAGTGTTATATGTTACGAGTGACCAGTTTATTCAAGACTTTATTGATATGAATAAACGAGATGAAAAGGGAACAAATTTTAATTATGTGGAATTCTTTAAAAACAAATATCGGAATGTAGATGTACTTATTATTGATGATATACAGTTTTTAGGAGGAGCTACACAAACACAACAAGAATTTTTCCATACTTTTAATACTTTATATAATGATAGCAAACAAATAATTATTTCTTCTGATCGATCTCCAGATGATTTAAAATTATTAGAAGATAGACTCAGAACAAGATTTTGTTGGGGCTTAACCGTTAATATTTTTCCACCCGATTTCTCTCTTAGAACACAGATTATTCGAAAAAAGATTTCTTCTGGTAATTTTGAAAAAGAAATACCAAATGATGTAGTAGAATATATTGCTTCTAATATTGGTACTGATGTAAGACAACTAGAAGGATCTATCACTAGATTAATCGCTTACTCAGCTATTATGGGTGGGGTAGAAATAACACTTGATCTTGCTATTGAATCATTAAAAGACTTTATTAGTAAGGGTATATCTGAAAAAAATGATATTCATCGAATCCAAAAAATAGTCTCAGAATACTTTCAAATAACTGTAGAAGATATTAGAAGTAAAAAAAGAAGTTCTAATATCTCATTTCCAAGACAAATTGCTATGTATTTATGTAGACAAATGACAAGCGAGTCTTTCCCTAAAATTGGTACTGAATTTGGAGGAAAAGACCATTCTACCGTAATGCACTCTGTTGATAAAATAGAAGAGGAAATTAAAGTAAATCCTGATTTAGCAAAAATTATTGATAAACTTAAAGAAGATATTGGAAATGGGTTTGTGCAAAAAAAATAAAAAGAACTAAAATTATCCACATGAAATTATGGAAAGAAATATAGTGATAATAATTAATAATTAAGTTATACACTTTTTCCACAGTAATAATATAAAAAAACAAAAAGAAAGAAGGAATATATATGAAATTAACAATTAAAAAAGATATTTTATTAGATGCATTAAACAAAGTATCTAAAGCCATTTCTACAAAAAATTTAATTCCTGTTTTAGCAGGTATCAAATTTGAATTAAAAAAGAAAAAATTAGTTTTAACAGCTAGTGATAACGATATTACTATACAGACTACTATAAATATTGTGGATGATAATGATATCAAGGTAGAAGAAGAAGGTTCTATTATTGTTCAAGGTAAATATATGTTAGATATTGTTAGAAAGTTACCTGATAAATATATTAATATAGAAGTTTTTGATGAATTAAAAATATTAATATATACAGAAAATAGTGAATTTAATTTAAATGGTATTAATGAAGAAGAATATCCAAATATTAATTTAGAAGAGAGTAAGAAAAAAGTTATTATCAATAATAAATTTTTTAAAAATATTTTCTCTAAAAATGCATTTTCTGCTTATAATGAATAAAAAAAACCTGTTTTAACGGGAATTAACTTCAATATAGTAGGAGATATCCTAGAATGTAATTCAACTGATTCTTATCGTTTAGCAAGAAAAGTAATAAAGCTAGAAAAAAGTAGTGAAGAAAATTATAATATTGTTATTCCTAGCCATAATATTATTGAATTTTCCAGAATATTAGATGACGATGATGAAGAAAACATAGAAATGCATATTTCTGGAAATAAAATGCTATTTATCTATAAAAATCTTAAATTTCAATCTAGACTAATTAATGGAACTTATCCAAATACTTCTAATTTAATACCAACTGAAGACTTTTTAGTAATTACAACCTCTCTTACTTCTTTATATAATGTGATAGATCGCGCTAGTATATTTACTAGCGATAAAGAAAAGAATACAGTTACTTTAGAAACAAATGGAAATTTATTAACATTAAAATCTTCTTCACAAGAAATTGGTAGGGTAGAAGAGAAGATGGAGATTGCTAAAAATAATGAAGAAGATATTCGAATTTCTTTTTCAGCTAAATATATGATGGAAGCTTTAAAATCTTTTTCAACAGAAACTGTGGAAATTCATTTTGTAGGAGAAATTAAACCTATTTTAGTAAAATCAAGTGAAGATGAGACATTAACACAGTTGGTATTACCAATAAGGACTTATTAAGAATGTAGAGAAAAATCTACATTTTTTTTATATATTCTACATAATTCGATTTTTTTCGACAGTCTGTAGTTATATAGTATCTTTTTGAAAACAAATTATTGTTTTCGGAAGGGGGATTTTATATGAATTATGAAATTAATGAAGGAACGATGGCCATTATTTCAATTGGTAATGGAAAATGTAGGATATTGGAGGATAAGAATGAATATTTAGTAGAGAAAAGTTCATTTGACTTAATTGACTATAGTTGCAAATATTTTGGTTCTTCTTTTGAAGGAAGAAAAGAAGGGGCGAGATCAATACTAAATTTAAGTTATAAAGTACCTATTGTCATAGAAAATACAAGAAATTTAATTTTTTTCCCAACGTCTGCACCAACCTCTCCTGATTGTTCTTGGATATCTTTAAAAGATGTAGATTTTGTTGTAGAAAGAGAATATAATTCATCCAAAATAATCTTCAAAAATGGGGAAGAAGTAGAAGTTCCAGTATCAAGAAGAATTATTGATAATCAAATTTTGCGTGCTTCGAGATTAGACTTAATTATGAGAAATCGAAAACAAGTTCATAATTTAGAAAGAAATAGTTATTTATAACTGTTTTTTTAGTGCAAAAATGACCTCTATATGTTATAATATTAATGTATGTATAGGAATACCACAAGTAGGGGATAAGTGATAATATGGGAGTTTTAAGTATAAAAAAATGGTTATTAAGAATATTATCCTAAATAATTTTAGAAATTATACAAAATTAAATTTAAATTTGGGACCAAATATGAATATTTTTATTGGGAAAAATGCACAAGGAAAGACTAATATATTAGAGAGTATTTGTATTTTGGCTCTAACGAAAACTTATAAAGATGGAGTAGAACCTAATATCATTACTTTTAAAAAACAAAAAGCGATATTAAAAGCGAAGGTTAAAAAAAACAATCTAATAAATAAGCTTGAAATTGCAATTGATCAAAATAAAAAGCAATTAAAAATAAACAATCAAGAGCTAAAAAAAATAAGTGATTACATATCTAATTTAAATATTATTTTGTTTACTCCAGATGATTTAGAAATAATTAAAGGATCTCCTCATATTAGAAGAAATTTATTGAATATGGAATTAAGTCAAATTTCTAAGAAATATTTGAATACATACAATGAATATAATAAAATTTTAAAAATTAGAAATGAATATCTAAAATTGTTATTAACTTCTTCTGTAGCAGACAAAAAGTATTTAGATGTAATTACAGAACAATTGATTGAAAAGGCTATTATTATCTATCAAGAAAGAGATAAATATTTAAATTTAATTAATCAAAGTATTAGTAATATTTATCAAAAAATTGCATCATTTGATAATTTATTTGTCAAATATGAGCCAAATATTAATATTACTTCTTTTGAATATGAAAATTTAAAAGAAAGATTAAAAGAAGTATATATTAATAATTATAAAAAGGAATTAAACTATGGAATGACTTTATATGGACCTCATAGAGATAATTTTTTCTTTTCTTTAAATGAGGCGGATTTAAAATATTATGGGTCTCAAGGACAACAAAGAATGGCAGTGATTGCTTATAAATTATCAGAAATTAGTATATTTAAAGACTATAGTAGTTATAATCCAGTATTATTATTAGATGACATTTTTAGTGAATTAGATATTGAAAAAAGAAATAGGCTACTTGATTATATTAGTAAAGATATTCAATGTATCATAACAACAACAGATTTAAAAAATATAAGGAAGAAAAACTTAGGAGATGCTTGGATTTTTGAAATAAAAAATGGAGAAATTGAAAGAAGGTAAGAAGATGGAAGAAAAAGTAGAAAATGTATATGATTCTTCTGCGATACAAGTTTTGGAAGGACTTGAAGCAGTTAGAAAAAGACCAGGTATGTATATTGGAACAACAGATGTGAAGGGATTACATCATCTTGTTTGGGAAATTGTTGATAATTCTATTGATGAAGCATTAGCTGGCTTTTGTAATAATATTGAAATTGTTATTAATAAAGATAATTCTATTACAGTAAAAGATGATGGTCGGGGAATACCTGTAGGAATTCATGCTAAAACTGGTATTTCTACTGTAGAAACTGTTTATACTGTTTTACATGCAGGAGGTAAATTTGGAGGCGGAGGATATAAAGTATCAGGAGGACTTCATGGAGTTGGAGCTTCTGTTGTTAACGCTCTTTCAAAATGGCTTGAAGTAAAGGTTTATAAAGATGGAAAAATAAATTATATTCGTTTTGAAAATGGTGGTCATACAGTAGAACCATTAAAAGTGATTGGTTCTTGTGAAGAAAATCGAACAGGAACTTATGTAACTTTTAAACCTGACTCTGAGATTTTTGATACGGATATTTATGATTATAATATTTTAATGGTTCGTATTCGAGAATTAGCTTTTTTAAATAAAGGTTTGCAACTTACCATTCGTGATGATAGAGATGAAGAGGATACAACAGGAGAGACTTTTCTTTATGAAGGTGGAATTTCTGAGTATGTAAGATTTATTAACCAAGGAAAAACACCAATCCATGATAAGATCATTCATTTAGATGGTGAAGAAAATGATGTTATTTTTGAAGTGGCTATGCAATATAATACAGGTTATAACGATAATATATATTCTTTTGTAAATAATATTAATACGCATGACGGAGGAACTCACGAAGAAGGCGTGAAAAGAGCTTTAACACGAGTTATTAATAGCTATGGTCGTAAATCTGGTCTTCTAAAGGAAAAAGACGAGTCATTAACTGGGGATGATGTGAAAGAAGGATTAACAATGATTGTTTCTTGTAAACATCCAAATCCTCAATTTGAAGGGCAAACAAAGGGGAGACTTGGGAATTCAGAAGTTAGGAAACTAGCAGATAATGTTTTCTCTGAAGGGTTTGAAAAGTTTTTATTAGAAAATCCAAATGAGGCCAAAATTATTGTAGAAAAATCTATTTTAGCCTGTCGTGCGAGAAATGCTGCGAAAAAAGCACGTGAAATTACTAGAAAAAGTGACTTAACGATGACCAATTTCTTTGGAAAATTATCAGATTGTAAAAGTAAGGATTCAAAAGTATCTGAAATCTTTATTGTCGAGGGAGATTCGGCAGGAGGGTCTGCTAAAAAAGGTAGAGATTCTATGACACAAGCTATTCTACCTTTAAGAGGTAAAATACTAAATGTAGAAAAAAATAGATTAGATAGAGCATTAGGCAATGAAGAAATAAGAACGATTATTACTGCTTTTGGTACAGGAATAGGGGATGAGTTCAATCTTGAAAAGTTACGTTATGATAAAATTATTATCATGACCGATGCTGATGTCGATGGTTCTCATATAAGAGTATTACTATTAACTTTGTTTTACCGATTCTTCAAACCTATAGTAGAGGCTGGTCATGTTTATGCGGCCCAACCTCCATTATTTAGAATTATGCATGGAAAAACTAGAAAATATGTCTTAAATGAAGAAGAGAAAGAAAGATATTTAATGACTTTGCCTGAAAATGTAAGACAAAAAGCGGAAATTGCTCGTATGAAAGGATTAGGAGAAATGGATGCTGATGAATTAAATGAAACAACAATGGATATTGAAAAAAGAATATTAAGAAAGATTACAGTTGATGATTGTATGGAAGCAGATGCCGTATTTACTAAATTAATGGGTGATGAAGTAGAACCAAGAAGAAAGTTTATTGAAGAAAATGCTGGATATGTACAAAATCTAGATATATAGGAGGGTTATAATGGAAGAGGAAGAAAAGAAAGAAAACAACGAAATTACACCAATAACAGATAACAAGCAATTTAATGGTTATTTTCATGAAAGAGATCGATTAGCAGAAAATAACATTGTTAAAGAAGTGGAAACATCGTTTTTAGAGTATTCCATGAGTGTTATAGCATCACGTGCTTTGCCTGACTTGAGGGATGGTCTTAAGCCAGTACACAGAAGAATACTATGGTCAATGTATGAATCAGGATATACACCAGAGAAACCTCATAGAAAGTCAGCCACAACGGTTGGATACGTAATGGGTCATTACCATCCGCACGGAGATTCTTCTATATATGAAGCAATGGTTCGTATGGCTCAGGATTTCAATCAGAGATATTTATTAGTAGATGGTCATGGAAACTTTGGTAACATCGAAGGTGATGGCGCAGCAGCAATGCGTTATACCGAGTCTAGACTTTCTAAGATATCATTGGAATTACTTAGAGATATTAATAAGGATACCGTTGATTTTGACTTAAACTTTGATGAAACTTTAAAAGAACCAAAAGTTTTACCTTCAAAATATCCAAATATTTTAGTCAATGGTACTATGGGAATAGCGGTTGGTATGGCAACGAATATTCCTCCACATAATTTGGGGGAGGTAATTGATGGATGTATTGCTTATATTGATAATCCAGATATTGATACACTAGGATTAATGAATTTTATTAAAGGTCCCGATTTTCCAACTGGAGGTATTATTTTAGGAAATTCTGGTATTAAACAAGCTTATGAGACCGGTAGGGGGTCTATCACTATTCGAAGTAGAGCCATTATTGAAGAAAATCATGGACATCCTACTATTGTTATAACGGAAGTTCCATATGGTGTGAATACCATGGAATTAAAAAATAAAGTAGCGGAATTAGTTCATAATAAAATTATTGAAGGTATTACAGATTATCATACAGACTTAAAAGATGGTGTAAAGATAACAATCACCTTAAAGAAAGACGCAAATCCACAAGTTATTTTGAATAATTTATATAAGCATACTTCATTTCAAACAAACTATGGAATTATCTTTTTGATGTTGGATGGTCTTACTCCTAAAACTTTGGGATTAAAAGATATTATTTCAAAATATATTGATCATCAAAAAGAAGTCATTATTAGAAGAACAAGATTTGATTTAAAGAAATCTGAGAATAGGGTTCATATATTAGAAGGTTACAAAATAGCATTAGATAATATTGATGAGGTCATAAAGATTATTAAAGAATCAGAAACAGACCAAATTGCTAGAGAATCTTTAATTAGTAGGTTTAAGTTATCAAAAATTCAAACAGATAGTATATTAGAATTAAAATTAAGAAGATTAACTGGATTAGAAAGAACGAAAATTGAAGATGAATTAAAAGATTTATTAGAAAAAATTGACTTATATAAAAAGATATTAGCATCTGAGCAGATGGTTTTAGATATTATCAAAAAGGAGTTAGAGGAAATAAAACATAAATATGGTGATGAACGAAGAACTTCTATTGATATGACTGCTATTGATTATATAGAAGATGAATCTTTAATTCCTGTAGAAGATATTATAATTACTCTTACTAATAAAGGATATATAAAAAGAATAAAGACAGATACCTATAAGACGCAGAATAGGGGAGGCGTTGGTATAAAGGGAATGACAACGAATGAAGAAGACTTTGTTGAGCATTTAATATCAATGAAGACTCATGATTATATCTTGTTCTTCTCTAATAGGGGAAGAGTATATAGAATGAAGGGTTATGAAGTTCCTGAGTATAGTAGACAATCGAAGGGATTACCTGTAATTAATTTACTTGCACTAGAAAAGGATGAGAACATTAGTTCTATAGTGAGATTAGATGGTAATAATACAGAAATGAAATACTTAATGTTTGCTACAAAACAAGGTATTGTGAAAAGAACAGATTTATCAGAATTTGATAATATTCGTAAGGGTGGAAAGATAGCTATTATCTTAAAAGAGAATGATGAACTTATCAGTGTTAGAGGCACAACAGGTTCTGATGAGATTATTATTGGCGCAAGTAATGGAAGAATGGTGCGATTTTTAGAAAATGAAGTTAGAATTATGGGTAGAAGTAGTTCTGGTGTAAAGGGAATTGAATTAAATGGAAGTTATGCAGTAGGTGCAGATGTAATTCATTCTGGCGATTATATACTAATTGTTACAGAAAAAGGTTATGGTAAGCAAACTGTAATAGATGAGTATCGGTTGACTCACAGAGGAAGTAAAGGTGTGAAAGCTTTAAATGTAACTGAAAAAAATGGTATGATGGTTGCTTTAAAACGTATTCCAAATGATGGGAACTATGACGTTATGATTATAACAAATAATGGTATTGTGATAAAAATGCCTTTAACTCAGATTTCTATTTTAAAAAGAGCAACACAAGGAGTAAGATTAATTCATTTAAAAGATAATCAAAACGTAGCTACTGTTGCGATTGTTTCTGAAGAGGATATAGAAAAAAGTGATTTAGAAGAAATAGAAGAACAGAGTAGTGAAGAATAACATTAATAAAAAAAGAATCAATATTTTTTAAAATTGAATTGAACCCCAAAAGTTGGACAGTTTATAAATAGTTTCTAATTAGAGGATTGTAACCTGTATTTTACAGGAGACAGTCCTTTTAATTTCACTTTAATTCTATCATAATTATAATAGTTAATATAGTCATCTATTGCTAAAATCAATTCATTTATGGTTTTATAATTATCCTCTTGGTCATAAAACATTTCTGTCTTTAATATTCCAAAGAAATTTTCCATCATGCCATTATCCATACTATTTCCCTTTCTGGACATACTTTGTTTGATTCCTTTATTCTTTAATCTTTGTTGATAAGACTGATGTTGATATTGCCATCCTTGATCTGAATGTAATATCAATCCTTCAAGATTATTGTCTTTATTGAGCATGTCATTTATTTGTTCTAAATTAGGTGATTTAGAAGTATTATAAGATATTATTTCTC
>CANRVM010000014.1 GCA_947643295.1 uncultured Mycoplasmatota bacterium | reverse complement strand
TTTTGTCTATCATTTTGCTGGGTTCATTTCCAGTGTTGCTATTATTCTCTATACTTTTTTAGTATTCTTTATTTTCTGGTTAATAGGAGGAGTATTAACTCTTCCAGGAATTGCTGCTCTAGTGCTAGGAATTGGTATGGCAGTAGATGCAAATGTAATTACTTTTTCAAGAATTAAGGATGAGCTATATAGTGGTAAAAGTTTAAAACATGCTTTTAAAGAGGGGGCTAAAACTTCTTTACATGCTATTATGGATTCGAATATTACTACCTTACTAGTTGCTTTCATTATGTTCTATTTTGGAGAAAGTAGTGTAAAAGGGTTTGCGACAGTATTAATTATTACTGTTTTAGTAACGATGTTTACCATGGTATTTATTACAAGAGTTTTATTGAATATCTTTGTGAAAACAGGCTTCTTTGACGATAAATTAAATTTCTTGATAAAAGTAAAACCAGAAGATGTACCAAATATAAGTAGAAATGAATGTATTAAATATATACCATTTAAAAATGTCAATTTTTTAAAACATACGAAACTATTTGCAGGGATTTCGATTCTAATTATTGTAGCAGGATCTATATTATTCTTTGTAAGAGGATTCAATTTAAGTGTAGATTATAAATCAGGTAGTGATATTACAATATCTTCTAAGAAAGAGATAGAT
Source organism: uncultured Mycoplasmatota bacterium (assembly GCA_947643295.1). Next base: position 14,279 of record CANRVM010000014.1, on the reverse strand, counting down.
ATAAAGAAAATAAAAGAAGACTTAAAAGAGTTAAAGTTAAGTAATGACGAGATAACTATTTCAGAAAAAGAAGTAGATATTAAAGTAAAAAACGTATTAAAAGAAAATAAAATAGCAGAAGTAGAAACTTATTTTGAAGAAAAGTATGATGCAAAAGTCAATATCTCTGTTGTTTCTAATGTTGTAAAACAAGAATTAATAAAAAATGCCTGTGTAGCTGTTTTACTTGCTATACTTGGTATTATTCTGTATATTTCTTTCCGCTTTAAATTCAGTTATGCTATCTCATCTGTCATTGCATTAGTACATGATGTTCTTATGATATTTTCCCTTTTCTTAATTTTTGATTTAGAAATATCTACTATGTTCATTGCAGCAGTTCTTGCGATTATTGGTTATTCGATTAATGATACTATTGTCTGTTTTGATAGGATTAGAGAAAACTTGAAAAAGAAAGAGAAAAAGGAATCTTTAGAAGAAATTTGTAACAAGAGTATTCAAGAAACCTTTGTTAGAACGATTTACACTACGGTTACAACATTACTTCCTATTCTAACATTAATCGCTTTCGGTTCTAGTGGGATTTTAACATTTAACTTAGCTATGTTATTTGGACTTATTTCAGGAACTTATTCTTCTATCTTTATTGCTACTTCTTTATTCCTTTTCTTAGAAAAGAAGAATATTAATACAAGTAACAAAAGACAAAAGAAACAAGAAGAAGAGATAGAAGAAAAGAAGATTAAAGGAGTTAACTGCTAGTAGGAGATGATTTTATGACAAAAAGTCATGATTTAGTAACAATAGACAATTTAGTCGAAAAATTAAAAACATATATCAATAGTGAAGAAGAGATAAGCGGTATTATTACTGCTTACCAATTTGCTGATAGTAAACATAAAGAACAGTTCCGTAAAAGTGGAGAACCTTATATTATTCATCCTATTAATGTTGCGATTATCTTAACTACTATCTATGCAGATTCTGCTACCATTAAGGCGGCTTTACTTCATGATGTGTTAGAGGATACTGATTGTACACAAGAGGAGATGGAAGAAAGATTTGGAAAAGAAGTTACTCAACTTGTTTTGGGGGCTACCAAAATATCTAAGATTCATTTTTCTACAGAGAATGACTATTTAATTGATTATTATAAAAAAATTATTGTTGGCATATCAGAAGATGTCCGAGTTATTATTATTAAATTAGCGGATCGACTACATAATATGAGAACTCTTTGGGCACTTCCAAGGGAAAAACAAAAAAGAAAAGCAAAAGAGTCACTAGAAATTTTTGCCTCCATTGCGAATCATTTGGGTATTCATAAAATAAAAAGTGAATTAGAGGATTTATCACTACGTTATTTAAAGCCAGAAGTGTTTTATGATATAGCTGAAAAGTTAAATAAGACAAAACTAGAACGTGATAAAACAGTTTATGAGATGATGCAGGAAGTTACTAATTTATTAACAGAACATAGTATCGTTCATGAAATAAAGGGTCGTTCTAAAAGTATTTATAGTATCTATAATAAATTAAACAAAGGAAAGAAATTTTCTGATATTTACGATTTACTTGCTCTTCGTATTATTGTCAATACAGAACAAGAGTGTTATTTGGCATTAGGTATTATCCATTCGAAATTTAGACCACTTCCGAAAAGATTTAAAGACTATATTGCAATGCCAAAACCAAATATGTATCAATCTCTACATACTACTGTGTTTGGATTAGATGGTTATTTATTTGAGATTCAGATACGAACACATGATATGGATGAAGTAGCTGAAAATGGAGTTGCTTGCCATTGGGCATATAAAGAAAATTGCGATGCTAAAAAAAGTATGCAGTCAACAACTGAACAAAAATTACAATTCTTTAAGGTTATCATGGATTTAAATAATGATAAAATGAGTAGTGAAGATTTTGTTCATAGTGTTACTGATGAAGTTTTAAATAATAATATTTATGTATTTACACCAAAAGGGGATGTGATAGAACTTCCAAGAGGTGCAACACCAATTGATTTTGCTTATAAAGTCCATACAAAGGTTGGAGAAACAACAGTAGGAGCTATTGTTAATAATAGCATTGTTCCGCTAAGCTATGAATTAAAAAACAATGATATTGTAAAAATTAATACTAATAAGAATTCAACTCCATCGAAGGAATGGTTAAATATTGTAAAATCTACACAAGCAAAAAATAAAATAAGAGGTTATTTTACAAAAAATGAAAAAGAAGTTTATATTGAAAAAGGAAAATATTTATTAGAAAAAGAATTAAAAAGAAGAAAAATAACTTATCAAGAATTTTATAAGGAAGATAATATTGCAAAAATAAATAAAGCTATAAAGACAAACTCAGTAGAAGAAATCTATTTAGGTATTGGAAATTCTAAATTATCTGCGGGGTCTGTTATTAATTTAATTGATCAATATAAACAAGTTTCTGCACCAAAAATTGTAAAAATCCCACCAAAAGTATTAGATACTGATTTAATAGTAGATGGAATTGATAAAGTAAAAGTAAATTTGGCAAATTGTTGTAATCCTATTTTTGGGGATGAAATTGTAGGTTATATTACAAAAGGAAATGGAATTAGTGTTCATAGACTTCATTGTCATAATGTAGAAATGTTAGAACATAGAACAATTAATGTATGTTGGAATGAAAAAACAACAGAGAATAAAAAGTATCTAACTCTTATTGTTATTTATACTAATACATTAGAAAATAAAATTGCTGATTTAGTCCAAAAAACATCTATGATGAATATTAGTATTGAAGCAATAAAAACAATTGGCAAAGAAGCTGGTCTTATCTATGAAGGTAGTATCTATGTAAGAGATGTAACACATTTAAATAAACTATTACTAGAATATGAAAAGACTCCATATATTAGTAGAGTAGAAAGGTTAATGAGATGAAAGTATTAGTACAAAGAAGTAAGAATTCATCAGTTCTTGTAGATAGTAAGATTGTTGGTGCAATTGATTTTGGAGTTGTGCTCTTGATTTCCTTCACGCATACAGATACCGAAGAGATAATTGATAAAATGGTACAAAAAGTAATTCATCTTAGAATATTCGATGACTTAGAAGGTATTATGAATAAATCCTTATTAGATGTTAGAGGAAGTGCGCTCTCTATTTCACAGTTTACTTTATATGCAGATACAAAAAGGGGAAATCGCCCTAGTTATAAAGATTCATTAGGAAGTAGGGAAGCAAGTAAATTATATGATTATTTTAACGAAGAACTAAAAAAGCATGTAAAAGTTGAAACAGGAATTTTTCAAAAACACATGGAAGTAAACATTGTAAATGATGGGCCTGTAACGATAATGTTAGAAAGGTGATGTTATGTTTTCTAATAAATTAAATTATAAAATTATTAATATAACAGCTTTGATGCTACTTCTATATATTGGTTTTTCAAATATTGAAGTATGGTGGAATATTTTACAAGTAGTGATATCTGTGTTCCTTCCATTTATTATTGCTTTTGCATTTGCTTATGCAATTATACCAGTACAAGAATTTTTGATACAAAGAGGAATTAAGAAACCACTTGCTGTACTTATAATCACTGTTTCAGTAGTGTTATTAATAACCGCTTTACTTGTTGTTACGCTACCATTAATTTATGATCAGTTAATACTTCTTTCAAGAACAATAATGGAAATTACAGGTGATATAGGAGAAAAGTTTAACTTGAATTTAGGAAACTTTGAGATTAAGATGACAGATCAATTAAACAGTATTATTAGCAGTTTAGGAAATATTCTTAGTAAAGGTACAATTAATGTTGTAAATAAGTCTATTAATTTTGTTGGAAAATTCATTGTTGGTTTTATTGCTTGGATTTATTTCTTGTCTGATATGCAAAATATTAAATCTAGAGTAAAGAATGTATCGATGGCTATTTCTTATCGATTCTTTCACTATATGAAATGTTTAGATGATGAAATCGGTAATTATATAAAAGGGCTTTCTATTTTTATGATTATCCAACTAGTAGAATATTCCTTTCTATTTTGGTTAGTAGGGCATCCAAACTGGTTACTTTTAGGTATTCTTGCTTGTGTTACTACAGTAATTCCATATTTCGGAGGATTGATTACAAATATTATAGGAATTATTACAGCTTTAGTAGTTTCTACTCCTGTACTAATTGGAACAATTATTATTTGTATTGTTTTCCCTCAATTGGATGGTTATGTCATTTCGCCTAAGATTTATGGCAAAACCAATAACGTAAATCCGTTAGTTACTATTATGGCGGTATCAGTAGGAGGATCACTAGCAGGTATTATTGGTATTATCATTGCACTTCCTGTTTATCTATTGATTCGATCAACATATAATTTTTATAAGAAGGATTTAAAAAAGGGCGTTAAAAAGATTAAAAAGACGATATAAAAGGGTTACTTTTAGTAGCTTTTTTCTTTAACTAATTATTATAGAAACACACATAAATTCGAAAAGAAACAGTATCATTTTAAATAAATTATGATACAATAATTATAAGAGGGTGAGCCAGTTCGGCGTTTGATATATAATTGGTGGGAAGCCAACCTGATAAGACATAGCAAGTCACCAGTAACAAGACTTCCTGGAACCAAAGTCGTGAAATAAGGTTAAGCAAGGGGTGAGCAAGATATTATGAGAAATCCACTGGGGTCAATGGAGCATGGCGAGTTTTATATTGTTATATGAAACGTACCTGGAAGGATTTATAGTTTCCAAATACAAGAGGTTTAAAATACTGATTGTTAAGGTAAAGAATATTCAAGAGAAAGTAAACTTAAGAATATTTCAAAGATACGTGAATAAGGAAATACTAAAAGAATAACATAGAAAACAACATCATAGAGAATCTACTTGAAAGAATGAAAATACTGAGTTCTAACCAAAAAAATGTAAGAAGAACATATATTTTAAAAGCTAACGGAAAGAAGAGAGGACTAGGAATGCCATCATATGAAGATAAGTTAGTGCCAGGAGTAATGGCAAATGTCCTAGAAGAAATAAAAGCCGAAAATCTATAAAGATATTTGGAACTGGAATGTATAAAGATTATATGAAGAACCGTATGTGGAAAATCTGCACGTATGGTTCTGTGAGAGGTGATAGACTTCCTCTCACTATAAAAGAAAGAGAGGTGTAGTCGAGCTCGTCTACTCGACTGTTTTATGAAAAAATATTATTGCATAGGAATTAAAGGAACTGGAATGTCCACTTTGGCCCAAATACTTTCAGATTTAGGAAATGAGGTATCTGGTTATGATGATGTTACTGACTACAAATTCACACAAGAAGGACTAGATAGTAGAGGTATTCCAATTTATTATGACCAAAGCCATGGAATAGATGGGGATACAATTGTTACTTATTCTGTTGCTTTTAGTAAGGAACATCCTGAGATGAAAAGAGTAGAAAAATTAGGTCTTACGATAAAGAAATATAATGAGATAGTAGGAGAAATTGTTGATATGTTTGAAACCATTGGTGTTTCTGGTACACATGGAAAGACAACAACTTCTTCTCTTATTAAACACTTATTAGAAGATAGTGAGGAGGGCTGTAATTACTTTATAGGAGCAGGAGATGGTTATGTTTCAAAAGAAAACAAATATTTTGTTATGGAATCTGATGAATTTAATCACCACTTTTTAGCTTATCATCCTACTTATTCTGTAATTACCAATATTGAAGCAGAACATTTAGATTGTTATCAAGATGTAGAAGATATTCGGAATACGTTTGAACAGTTTTCTAATCAAACAACAAAGAATATAGTTGCCTGTGGAGATAATTTAGAAGTTAGAAAAATAAATTTTCAAAAGGAAGTTACTTTCTATGGTTTTTCTGAGGAAAATGATGTCGTAGCAAAAAATGTAGAATTAAGAGAAGATGGTTCTTATTTTGATATATATATAGAAGGAGAACTCTATGATCGTTTTATGATTCCTTTATTTGGTGAGCATATGGTTTTAAATGCTACTGCTGCTATTATCATTGGTAAGAGATTAAATCTCACTAAGGAGGAAATGAAACAGTCTTTAAAAACTTTTAAAAATGCAACTAGAAGACTAGAAGAAACCATCATAGAAAACACAATTATTATAGATGATTATGCTCATCATCCAACAGAGATTAAAACAACGATTTCAGCGATTAGGCAGAAATATCCTAATAAAAAATTGACAGTCATATTTAAACCAAATACTTATTCTAGAATAAAAGATTTTACTAAGGAATTTGTAGAAGTTTTAAAAGAAGCAGATAAAGTGTTTTTAACAGAAATTGACTCTAATCGTGAGAAGCAGGAGGATTATCCAGAAATTAGTTCTCATTTAATAACAGATAAGATAAATGGTAGTGAAATTATATCAGAAGAAACGATTGACAAATTATTACCATTTAAAGACTCTGTTATCTGCTTTATGAGTTGTGCGTCCGTCTCACATTTAATGGATCAATTAAAAAAGGTACTAACGAATCATTAGTATCTTTTAATATATCATAGTATGTAATATTCTTTCTGTATTTTTAAAATTTAATTTTGCTACTTCTTTTAATTTTTCCTCACCATATTTTTCAACTAGTTCCTCTCCAATTGAATCCACTTCTTTTCCAGCTCCTTTTACGAGAGGGATAGATAGACTATCACAAATTTTATCAAATTCTTGTAAAAAAAGGTAACGACTTATAATGGATGCTGATGCAACTGCTAAATTTTTATCTTCTGCTTTTGTCATAAAGGTAATATTTCTTTGAATATTAGGGGCTTCTTTAATATAATCATAATATCTTGCTTCTCTTGCAAATTCATCTACAATAATATAATCGTACTTAGGATTTTCCTCTGTAATAAGTTGAAACAAAACCCTATTATGCATAATGGCTTTTATTTTATTCATATTGGTATTTTGATTATATTTTTCATTATACTCTTGATTTGTTAAGATAATGCTTCGGTACTTAATTTTTTTGGCAATATCTGGTGCGATTTTTTTGATTTTTTCATCATTTAGTTTTTTTGAATCAGTGACACCTAGACTTTCTAAAAAAGGAATATCCTCTTTTGTTACGTAAGCTGCGGTAACAACAATGGGACCAAAATAATCCCCTGTACCCACTTCATCAGAACCAACCGAAGAACAATGATAATAGATATTTGGTTTCTTTTCTTCTAATCTTTCTTTTGATTTTTCTAAACTTACTCCCCACATAGCAGCATCCACATCAGCAGAAGTTCCTTGAAACATTACTTTTCCCGATTCATACATTGTAATAACAGAATCTTCTTCTTGTGCTTGAAATACCACATAAGGTATTTTTTTATCCCTTCTTTTATCTTTATAATACTCCATCATTTTTTCCTTTATCTCATCATTCACTTTAATAACAACATTCAAACTAATCACCTCTAATTTATTATAGCATATTTTGTCAAAATGAGTTATACTTATAATAAGGAGGATATAATTATGAACATATTTGATATAGCAATCATTTTACTTATTATTGCATCAGGTTTTGTTGGTATTGAGAGGGGTATTATTAAAGAAGGAGTTATGCTTGCAGGAACCTTGTTAGTCTATTTTGTTGCATTTTTATTAAAAGGACCACTTGGATTACTTTTATGTAAGTTATTACCATTTTATGGATTTAATGGGTTAGTAACACTTAATATTATCATCTATCAGCTATTAGCATTCTTTATCGTCGCACTTATTCTATTTAGTATTTATAATGTTGTGTTAAAATGTACAGGTGTTGTTCAAAAGCTAATTGATTTAAGTGTAATTCTTACCATACCATCTAAAATATTAGGATTTATTGTGGGAATTATAGAAGGATATATCATAATATTTATTTTACTTCTTGTATTATCTGTTCCATTAAGAAATGTAGATTATTTCATAAACAGTAAGGGAGTAGACATTGTGATGAATCACAGTCCTATTTTATCTTCTAGTTTTGAAGGAGTGTCTACTACTTTAGAAGATCTTGAGAAAATTACACATCGTGTAGTTTCAGGAGATACTAATATTAGTCAAATAAATATTGATATTGTTAAAGATTTAATCGATTGTAATATCATAAGTAAAAAAGACACTTTGGATATTATTGAAACAGGAAAGTTATCGGAAGTAGTTGGTTTAGAAGATTTTGTAAAGAGTTATAATCATAAATAATAAAAAGCAGTTCATTACTAGTGTGAACTGTTTTTTAAAACTCTTTTTCTAAAAAAGAATGACTGATAATTCGATAAGAATAAGGAGAAATTATTTTTATATTTTCTTCTTCTATTAAAAATTGATAGAAAACTTTTTCTTTAAATTCTTTTTTGATAATAAAACCATCTCTTAATAAATAATCCAATTTTTTTTGATCCTTATAATTGATTTCCAATTCAATTAAAAAAGCTTCTACTAATATATTTTTTTCTACTTGTTCTAGAGTTTCTCTAACAGATTTAGAATAAGCTCTAACAAGACCTCCTGTACCTAGTTTGATTCCTCCAAAATACCTAATAACAATAGCGATGATATGATTCATTTCCTGCATTTTTAAGACACTTAGAATAGGAAGTCCAGCAGTTCCAGATGGTTCTTTATCATCACTTGATTTTTCTGATTCATCAATAATATAAGCATAACAATAATGAGTAGCTTTAGGATAGGTTTTTTTGATTTCTTCGAGAAGAGAAGGAATTTGTTCTTTACTGTCTATTTTTTTTAAGATTGTAATAAATCTAGAGTTTTTAATGAGAAGTTCATTTTGGATATTTTTTTTAATTGTATACATTGTATCACCAATGTTATTATATAATAAATTGTAAAGATAAGAAATAAATTCTTTGGAAAAAAAGTATAATATGGTATAATTCATTATAAGAGGAGATGGTTGTATTGTTTTCTAGAAAAAAAAGTAAAGATCTGGATGTAGAAAATCTAAATGAAGTAATTGTTCTTAGTAAAAAAATATTAGGTATTTTATTTACAATATCAATTATTGTACTTGTTTTTTTATCTTTTAACTTATTAAAACAGATGAATATTTTTACTATAATAAAACAATTGTTGTTGGTAATATCACCTGTATTTATTGGAATTATTATTGCTTGGTTATTTGATCCATTAGTAAAATTATTACAACGGAAAAAAGTTCCAAGAGTGCTTGCATGTATTCTTGTGTATACTATTTTTCTTGGATTTTTAACGCTACTTATTTTCTTGATGGTTCCTTCTTTTGTTAGTCAAATAAAAGATTTTGTCAGTACCATTCCAAGTATTTTAAGCGATGCAAAGAGTTTTGTTTCTTCTACTTTAAATTCCTTTTCATCAGGAATTGATATTGATCTTTCTAGTGTGAAACAGCAAATATTTGCATCACTAGAAAGGGTTGGGACTAAACTAACTACGAATTTACCAAATACATTATTAAATTTTGGTAAAAGTATCATTAGTGGCGGAATGAATGTAGTTTTGGGATTAATGATTGGTTTTTATATGCTTTATGATTTTGATAAAATCAATAAGAACTTACGAAATATTCTTCCTAAAAGATGGCATGAAAATTTTGATGATTTAGGTGGGAGAATTAATCATTCTTTACGAGAATATGTAATGGGAGTATTTACGGTAATGATGCTTGTCTTTATTTCACAAGCTATTTGTTTAACCTTGGTAGGATTAAAAGCACCACTTATTTTTGCTTTCTTCTGTGCAATTACCGATATTATTCCTTATTTTGGTCCTTATATAGGAGCTGTTCCAGCTGTATTAGTTGGTTTTACAATTTCTCCTTTTACAGGAGTTTGTTGTATTATTTCTATTGTAGTAGTGCAACTATTAGAAAATAATTTTTATCAGCCATTAATTATGGGACATGCGATGAAACTACATCCAGTAACAATTATGTTAGGCCTATTGATTTTTCAACATTTCTTTGGTATCATAGGGATGATTGTTGCAACACCAGTGATTGCTACCTTAAAAGTAATTTTTGTGTTTATAGATGAAAAAATACATGTAATCAATAAATTAAGAGAAAATTAAAACAATAATAAAAGAAAAGTAATAGAAAAGAGGATGAAAAGAGAGCTAAGGATGGTGAGAAATTAGCGAGAATCTTTCTATGAAAGCTACTTTTTAGTTTTAAAGGGAGACCTTTATCAGAATTAAGACCAAATTTAGGATGGTACCGGACAATATGTCCTCCTAAGAGATGGTCTTTTCTTTGTATAGAAAGTGAGAGGATATTATGAATAAGTTAATTGCGATAGTTGGAATGAGTGGCTCAGGAAAAAGTATAGCATGTGAGTTTTTAGAAAAAAGGGGATTTCAAAATATATATTTTGGTGGAGTGGTGTTAGATGAAGTGAAAAAAAGAGGATTAGAACTTACTCGTCAAAATGAGAAAATAGTACGAGAGGATTTAAGAAAAAAATATGGGATGAGCGCTGTAGCTAGTATCCTACTTCCAAAAATAAGAAAAACGTTAGAAAAATCAGATACTGTTTTAGACGGTCTTTATTCTTGGGATGAGTATTTAGTCTTAAAAAAAGAATTTAAAGAGTTAAAATTAATAGCGATAATAGCGGATAAAGAGATAAGGTATCATAGAGTAGCAGAAAGAAAAGTAAGACCACTGAATCAAGAAGAGATAGTAAAAAGAGATTACTCAGAAATTGAAAATCTTGCGAAAGGTGGTCCTATTGCGATAGCAGATTACTATGTTCATAATAACGACAAAACAATTGAAGAATATGAAAATGAGCTTGAGAAAATTATATCAAAAATAGATAAGGGAGAAATGTAATATGAGAAAAATGACAAGTAACGAAATCAGAAATATGTGGTTAAAATATTTTGAAGAAAATGGTCATAGAGTAATACCCTCTGCACCACTTGTTCCTATTGATGATGACAGCTTACTTTTTATTAATGCTGGAGTAACACCATTAAAAAAGTATTTTGATGGAACCGTAGTACCAGAAGCTAAGAGAATTACGAGTATTCAAAAATGTATTCGTACAACAGATATTGAAAATGTAGGATTTACCAAGAGACATCAAACGTTCTTTGAAATGATGGGAAATTTTTCTATTGGAGATTACTTTAAAGAAGAGGCTATTGAGTTTGCTTATCATTTACTAACAGATAAAAATTATTTTGCGATTCCAAAAGATTTATTATATGTTACTGTCTATCCAAATGATGAAGATACTTATCATAAATGGTTGAAGATGGGAATCAGTAGTAGTCATATTATCAAACTAGAAGAAAACTTTTGGGAAATTGGAGAAGGTCCATGTGGACCAGATTCTGAGATTTTCTTTGATCGTGGAGAAAAATATGATAAAGATGGGGATGCCTTTGAAAAATTTCAAAACGATGAAGAACAAGAAAGATATGTAGAGATATGGAATAATGTATTTTCTCAGTTTAATTCAAAAAAAGGAGTTCCTCGAAAAAACTATAAAGAACTTCCTAATAAAAATATAGATACAGGAGCAGGACTAGAAAGATGGGCTTGTATTTTTCAAGGAGTGGATTCCAACTTTGATACAGATTTATTTACTCCAATTATAAAACATATTGAAGAGTTAACTGGTATTTTATACGATTCTCAAAAAGAATTTAAAATTATTGCCGATCATATTCGTACGATTACTTTCGCTCTAGCGGATGGAGCTACTTTTGAAAACGTTGGTAGAGGATATGTCTTAAGAAGACTTTTAAGACGTAGTATTCGAATGGGGAGAAGCTTAAACTTAAAAGGAGAATTCTTGTATAAATTAGTATCTGATGTTGTGGATATCATGGGGGAGTTTTATCAAAATTTAGTAGAAAAAAGGCCATTTATTGAAACAGAAGTATTAGAAGAAGAAAGATTGTTTTTAAAGACATTAGATGCTGGAGAAAAAAGATTAAAAGAATTAATGAAAAATTCTCCTGATAAAATAATAAGTGGAGAAGATACGTTTAAATTATATGATACGTATGGTTTTCCATTTGAACTTACATTAGAGTATTTAGAAGAAGCAGGCTTTACAACAGATAAAGAAGAGTTTATGAAATATATGGATGTTCAAAAGATGCTTGCGAAGAAAAATGCAAGAAATAAAACAGCCATGGCAGAGCAAAAGAAAGTATTATTAGATTTTAAAAAAGAATCCAAATTTGTTTATGGTATTTATCGCTTAAAAAGTAATGTTTTAGCAATATTTTCTAAAGATGATATACTAAAAAGTACTAATAAAGATACTTATATTGCTTTAAAGAAGACTTGTTTTTATGCAGAAAGTGGAGGACAAGCAAGTGATACGGGAATTATTACATCGAAAAACTTTAAAGCGAGAGTAGTCGATGTCTTTAAAGGACCTAATGGACAACACATCCATAAAGTTAGACTTTTAGATGGAGTGATTTCTGAAAATGATGATTGTGAAATTATTGTAGATAAAGATCGTCGTAAGAAGATAGAAGCTAATCATTCTAGTGTTCATCTTTTACAACTAGCCTTAAAAAATGTGATTTCTTCTAGCATCAAACAAGCAGGTAGCTATGTAGATGATGAAAAGTTAAGGTTTGATTTTACGTATTCGAAAAGAATAATGGATGAAGAGATAGTAAAAGTGGAGGAATACGTCAATAATGAGATTAAGGCAGGACACATTGTATCAACAGAAGTAATGCCAATTAAAAAGGCGAAAGAACTTGGTGCGATTGCTTTGTTTTCGGAAAAGTATGGGGATACGGTTCGTGTTGTGAAAATGGGTAAGTCTATGGAGTTATGTGGGGGTACACATGTTAGTAATACCAAAGATATTCATTCTTTTGCGATTTATAATATCGAATCCAAGGGAAGTAATGTTTACCGAATCGAAGCTGCTACTTCTACTAAAATTGACCAAGCTTTATTTGATGTCATTAAACCCTATAATGATGAGATGATAAAATTATTGATGAAAGCTAAAGAAATGATTGCTAGTGCAAGACGAGAAAAGATAGAACTTGATTTTGATGTTAATATTGATAATTCCAAACCAACTTCTTATAAGGATATTATCTTTAATAAGAATGAACTTCAATATGTTCAAAAAGAAGTAAAAGATTTAGAAAAAAAATATCAAGAGTTAAGACTGAAAAAGACATTAGAAAACTTAGATTCTTATAAAGAAAAAATAGAAGAGATTCATCATATTAAAACATTAATCATGCGAGTAGAAAATATGGATAACTCCGTTTTAAAAAGTATTTGCGACTCCTTAATAGAACAAATGGGACATGGTTTTATCTTCTTTGCGAATGTAGTAGGGGAAAATGTTCAATTTATATCTAGAAGTTCTTGTTCTGTTAATGCTGGATTTATTGTAAAACAAGCTTCCATCGAATCTTTGGGAAATGGTGGAGGAAGTGCTCACTTTGCTCAAGGAGGCGGTAAGACGGTCGATAAACTAGATGCCATCTTTACCTATGTAAGAAAAGAGATAGAGAATGCCGAATAATTATTTGATTGAAAACGAATCTTTCACAATCATTAATAAAGAGATTGATAGTATTATTAGTAGTAGAGGTTTTCATGAAGCAACAAGAAGTGTTTATGATGTAGCAGAGAATCCTTTAGAAAATGCTTTAGAAGATTTAGATACCTATTCTCTTTTTGGGGATAAGAAAGTAATCATCATCAAAAATCTTTTTTTAGAGAAAAAGGAACAAGCTATCGAAAACTTATTAAAATATATCAATTATGAAAGTGAGAATAATCTTCTTTTTATTACAACTGATAAACTAGATAGCAGGCTTTCTCTTTCCAAAAGATTAATGAAAAATAAGAATGTTACCTATATCAAGAAAGAAGTAGATTTAACAAAATACATCAAAGAAAAACTAAATTCTTACCAAATTGATTTTCCAACCATTCGTCTATTAATAGAAAAATGCCAGGAAGATATTACTAGAATAGATTCCGAATGTGAGAAATTAATGATTTATAAAATAGATAGCAAACAAATAACGAAAGAGGATATTGAAACACTTGTTGTCAAGAAACTAAAAGATTCGAGTGAGGTTCTATTTTCTCTAACGAATGCCCTACTAGAAAGAAATAAGAAGAAATCCTTAAAGATATATCAAGAGTTAGAAGAGTACAATCTTGATATCAACTCTATTATTGGACTATTAGCTTCTCAGTTAAAATTGATATCTCAAATTAAAGTTTTAAAGATAGAAGGACTTAATAATACAGAGATTCAAG
>CANRVM010000013.1 GCA_947643295.1 uncultured Mycoplasmatota bacterium | reverse complement strand
TAACATTTTTTTATAAAAGAAAAGACTGTTAAACATATTTGTCAACAGCCTGAAAGATAGAAAAGTCTATCTTTTTTATAAGTATTTTTTTAAATGATCAATTGCTTTTTCTTGGAATTTTAAATAATCATGAGCAAGTTTTTTATGTTCCTTGTCTACTTCCTTTTCATATGCTTTTAATTTTTTTTCAATCTCTACACTACCTGTAGAAATACCTTTTATTAACATATCTGCAATAGCTGCATCACTATTATCTGACTTTACTTCTTTATTAATACCAATACTAGATCCCATTTTTGCCATCATACTAGGATCTTCTACTTTTTTATTATTCTCTTCTAAAATTTTTCTAGAATTCATTTCATATTCTTGGTACTTTTGCATAATCTCTTCTGCATAAGCTTTGATTTTATTATCTCTATCCTTTAAGTTATCTAAAAGTTTTTGAATGGTATAAGCTCCCATTGATGCATCATGATGTACTTGTTCTAAAAGTTCAAATTTTTCTTCCATTTTATCTCCTCCTAATGATATTATTAGAAGTTACTCAAGTTTTTATACTATTTTTTTAATAAATATTTTGAAACAAAACGTTTTTCTTCTAATTTTGCTTCTTTTTCAAAATCAAAACTTGGAATAGATGAACCTATATATGGATAAAGAGAAATACCATGCTTAAATCCGTGAACATTAACTAGCATGGTCGATAAATCTGTTATTTTAGGAACACAGAGTTTTATTTCTTTGATAATCTTACCATCATTCTCTGTAAATAAACCAAAATATCCTTTTCCCTTTTCTACAGAACTATTCCATACTTTTGTCCTTTCTTTTAAATAATAATAAGCATCCTCTTTTTGAAAATAACTATCTAAATCTTTTTCTGTAAGAAGTAATCCTAATAATTCCGCATCATATCTATCTGTTTCATTTAAAGTTTCAAAATCTTTTACACATGATGGTTTAAAAGGAATATCTTTACTTATATAGTCTTCACATTCTTCCAAAAGTGATTGATAAAAGTAATAGGTTTTCCTGTTTAATTTGTCAATATCATCTAATATAGAGTATAAAGTTTCAAAGTTTCTCATTTTCTTATAATTTTTCATAAGGAAGGTAAGATAAACATTTTCTTTTTTAGTAATTTTATAATATTCAAAAATACTTTTTAACAAATAGAAATCTAGACTAGAATCATGATATCCAAATGCTAGTTTTCTAATATAAGTATACCAATAATCTCTAGCCATCGACAAAAATTCGTCTATATTATCTGATTTTGATTTTCTAAAGTCACTCCTTTTCATAATATCACCTAACTGCTATTATAGAAAGCAGAGTAGAAAAAGTCAAATAATTTTACTAACAAATCAAAAGAGTTTCAATATTATCGATTTTCCCATCTACTTGGTAATGATATTAGACTAGAAGGATTTTTTGTTCTATTAACATATTGACCATAACTGCAACCACCTTTATCGTGCCAGCTACAAGTTGTTATTTCTAGATGAAGATGTGATCCAAATGAATTTCCTGTAGAACCCATATTGCCAATAGTAGTATTGTGGCTAATAAGTGGACCATTCTTTATACTATCGGATGTACCTCTTTTATGATTTATATACCCAGATACTGCTCCACTAAAACTAGACATATGGGCATAAGTAGAATAAAGATAACTCCCCCCAACATTATGTCTTAAAACTACAATTAAAGCACCCGCACTATCATAACCTACAAAGTATAATTGACCATCTGCGATAGGGTAAATTGGTATCGTTTTATTTCTACTACCGATATCTACTCCCAAATGTCCAGGATATCCTCTATATCCTTGTGTCATATATCCATATTGAATAGGTCTATAGTATCCATTTGAACTTGGAATAGAGGCACCTCCTTCCACTCTAAATTGACAAGCGATAATATCTTCTGTTGCCCCACATCCTAATTTTTTGTAATATTCAACATTACGTTTCGCTGCTTTTATTTGTTCATCTAGTTTGGGCATTCCAACTTTAATATTTGCCGTATCATCCTCAATTCTTGCTTTCTGTTCATTCAAAGACTTTTTAAGATTATCAAGTTCTTGGCTCTTCGTATTTAATTCCTGTTGTTTTCTATTATTTTCATTAATTAAATTTTGTAAGTCTTCCATTACTTGTTTATTATAATCCATTAATTGCTCTACAACAGAGACTCTATAAACCATTTCTTGGATACTAGTTGAGCCAAATATATATTCTAAGTAAGAATTTTCATTATTTACCACTTGAAGATATTTTATCAACTTTTTACTTTCCTCATTTTTTTCTTCTATTTTTTTATTACTTTCTATTATTTCTCGTTGTAATCTTTTTACTTCATTTTCAGCAGCAGTAATTTGATTTTCTATATCTGCGATTTTTACTTTTATTTCTGCTACTTCTTTATCGTTTTTCGCTATCTTATCTTTTTTAGCTTGTAATTCACTTGTATATTTAGCAACCTCGTTTTCAAAATCTTTCACTGTTTTTGCCTTAATATTATATGGAAATAAAGAAACTAAAGCAAGAACAATGAATATAATATAATTACTTATTCCTTTTTTCATATCACACCTTCAAATACTTTCTGACAGCACTTGCACTGCCAATCATACCAACTAAAATACCTATGATAACAACAAGACCTGATGCATAATAAATAAATGGTTCTGGTTTTATTAATTCAATAATTTGAGTAAATAAATAGCCATCAAAATGTTTATAGAATGTTAAATAACCAAATGTTGTTAATATAACAGGGATAATGGAACCAATTAGTCCTAATACCATTCCTTCAATAATAAATGGAGTTTTGATAGAAAAGTTACTTGCTCCTACTAAACGCATAATTGATATTTCTCTTTTCCTAGAAAAAATCGTTAGTTTAATGGTATTAATAATCAAAAATATCGTAACGACAACAAGAGCTATTACAACACCATAAGCTACCTTTTCAACCGATGAAAAAGTATTAATTAGTTTATCCACCATTCCTTCTCCATATCTTACTACTGCAACTTTATTCATCTTTTTTAATTGCTTTGCCGTTATTTTTATTTTTTCTACATCCTTTACTTTTATTTGAAAAGTATCTCTTAAAGGATTTGATTCATCATCCCACTCCTTCATTACGGCATCAAAAACATCAGATTGTTTTGACATTTCTTCTTTAACTCTATTTTTACTTTCAAACTTATAAGAATCAATGTTATCCATTTTTTCGATTTCCTTTTTTGCATTGGCCACTTCCTTTTCATCTGCGTCATTTTCCATAAATACGACAATAGTTAAATCACTTTCTATTTTCTTAGCAAAATTTTCAACATTAAAAGATGCGATAATAGAAATTGCAACAATTACTAGTGTTATCGTAATACAAGAAATAGATGCTAAAGACAGACTAAAGTTTCTAAAAACACTTTTAAAAGCATCTCTAATACCACGACCAATCATTCTACATATCGTCATCATCACTATAACCTCCTTTTTCTTTATAACTAATAAGTCTACCATCTTTAAGAGTAATTACTTGTTTCTGCATTTTATTAACAATATCTTGGTCATGTGTTGCCATTAATATCGTAGTTCCATTGGTTTTATTGATATGATCAAGTACTTGCATAATCTCCATACTCATTTCAGGATCAAGATTTCCAGTTGGCTCATCACAAAGAAGTAATTTAGGTTCATTCACAATCGCACGGGCAATCGCTACTCTTTGTTGCTCTCCACCAGATAGTTGATCTGGATAATTATGAACTTTATTTTTTAATCCTACAATTTCTATCGCTTTTAATGTTTTTGCTCTTGTTTCTTGTTTAGTAGCACCAATTACTTCCATAGCAAAAGCAACATTTTCAAATACTGTCAACTTTGGCAATAATTTATAATCTTGAAAAACAATTCCTAACTTTCTTCTTAATTTATATACTTTTTTATTTCTTAATTTAACAACATTAACCCCACCAACTACAATTTGTCCTGTAGTTGGTTTTTCTTCTCTATATAACATTTTGATAAAAGTGCTTTTTCCACTCCCTGATCCCCCAATAACAAAGGTAAAAGATCCTTTTTGAATAGATAAAGTTAAATCATAAATTGCAGTAACTCCATTTTTATACTTTTTATTTACTTTTTTTAGCCTAATTAAATCCATATAATCAACCACCTTATCTTTAATAATTATACTACATATTACGACAAAAAAAAAGAATATTCGAATAAATCCACTATTTTCCACCTTTACTTTGATAAGCATTACAAATTAAGAAAAAACTATTAGAATCTATTTTTTTTATTTCATTTTTTAATTTTGAAAAATCCTTAGTAGGAATTACCGTTAAAATCATTTTGCCAGGTCTTTTCAAAAAACACCTTTCAATATTGATAATAGTAATACCATGTTTTAACTTTGTAAGAATATATTCTTCTATTTGAGCCTCTTTATTCGTAATAATATAAAAAGCCTTTTTTCTAGATACGCCTATTATCATTCTTTCTATCATATAACTATTGATATATAGAATAACAAAAGCATATAAAACATTCGTCCATGAAAAAAGAAAACCACCTATTATTACAATCAATCCATTTATTATAAAAGAGCTTTTTGAAGTAGCAATCCTTAACCTTTTATATAAAATTTGACTAATAATAGGCAACCCACCATTGGAATAACCGGACTTATACATTAGACCATTTGCTATTCCTCCAATAATTCCTATATAAATAGATATTAATAATAAATCATTGGATTCTAAAACTATATTTGCTGTATAAAATGAAGTTATTTTAACTAAAATAGGATATAAAAAAGTAGAGACTATCGCGCCTATAGATGCTTCAATTCCTAAGAAAATGTAACTTATTATAAAAAGAACAAGAGAAGTAATAAAAATAATTATAGAAGGATCAACTGGGTATAACTTATTTACAATTACAGCAATTCCATTTACTCCACCAGTGACAATATTAAATTGAAAAAGAAAAAGATTAAATAAAAAGGAAGAGATTAATAAAGATAATAATAACTGAAATAGCCTAAAGACGATATGTCTTTCTTTTATCTTTTTTAATACTTCTTCCTTATCTATCTTAAAATGAAATTTAGAAAGAGATACCATATCTACTCTCCACCAGATACTTCATAAGCATCCGTTACTACGAAAAAGGCATCCTTGTCTATCTCATTAATTCCTTCTTTTAATTTATAATAATCCTTAGTTGGTAAAACACAAAGTAATACATTTTTATTTTCTTTATTAAATCCACCTTTTGCATCAATTACTGTTACACCATGATTTAAATATTTTAATATATATTCTCTAATTTTCTTCTCTTCTTTTGTAATAATATAAAAGGCCTTACTATCAGATATACCTAATATTACTTTATCAGACATATAACTAACTAAATATAGCACTAAAATAGAATACATTAATTTATTGATACCAAATATAAGTCCTGTAAATGCTACTATTGTACCATCACAGTATAAGATACTTTTCCCCATACCTACTTTAAAATACTTTGCAATAATTTGATTTAATATATCTGTTCCCCCTGTAGTAAATCCAGCCTTAAATATAATTCCTGAACCAAAACCATATAAAATTCCCGCAAAAACAGTAGACAGTAAAAGTTGAGAATTATCTATTTCTAAATACAAATTAATATTTTTTGTTAACTCTATAAAAAAGGGATATAACAAACTGCCAAATATAGATCCCTTTGTTTTTTCTTTTCATAATAAGAAATAACTTAATACAAGTAATAATACATTAGCACTTAAGATAAATACAGATGTATTAATCCCTATTAAATGATTTAATAAAATGGAAATACCACTAACTCCACCTGAAACAATATCATTAGGTGCTAAAAATAAATTAAAGGAAATAGCAATAAATAAGCAACCAATACAAAATTGAATATATCTCCCTAATTTTGACTTCTTTTCGATTCTTTCTCTTATCTCTTTTAAATTATCTTTAAAAAACCAACCCATTTTATACACCTCTTTTTAAATTACTCTCTATAAATATATCAATATCTCCATCTAGTACTTTACTAGTATTACTTGTTTCTTCATTTGTTCTATGATCTTTTACCAAGGAATAAGGATGAAGAATATAACTTCTAATTTGAGAACCAAAATTGATTCCCATTTGTTCACCTTTGATATCTTTTATTTTTTTCATTTCTTTTTCTTCTTCTAGTAACAATAATTTAGCTTTTAAAACTTGAAGAGCATGTTCTCTATTTTGAATTTGACTTCTCTCATTTTGACAAGTGACTACAATTTTAGATGGTAAATGCGTAATACGAACAGCAGAATCCGTAGTATTTACCCCTTGACCTCCCGCACCTGTAGAACGAAAAACATCTATTTTTAAATCTTTATCATCTATTTTTAAGTCAATATCTTTTTTTATATCAGGAGTTATTTCTATGGAAGCAAAAGAAGTATGTCTTCTATTATTAGAATCAAATGGAGAAAGCCTTACTAAACGATGAATTCCTTTTTCATTTTTTAAATATCCATAAGCATAATTACCACTGATTAACATAGAGACACTTTTTATTCCTGCTTCTTCTCCTTTTTGATAATCCAGAAGAGTCATTTTATAACCTCTTTTTTCACTCCATCTCGTATACATTCGATATAACATTTCCGCCCAATCACAAGATTCGGTTCCTCCTGCACCTGGATGAATTTCTAATATACAATTTTCGCTATCATATTTCCCATTTAAAAGTAGTAGGATACGGATCTCCTCTAACTTTTCCTCTAGAAGAGGCAATTCTTCTTCTATTCCTCTTAATAATTCTTCATCATTTTCTAATTCTATTAAGGATAATAAATCAAGGTTAGAGGATAGTTGTTCCTTTAAATCAGACAGTGGTAAGACGATACTTTTTAAATCATTTACTTCTTTAATAGTTTGTTCTGCTTTTTCTCTATCATTCCAAAAATCACCATTATTTTGTAATTTTTCTAAAAAAACAATTCTTTTTTCTTTTCCACAACAGTCAAAGTGACCCCCATACAGTATTCACTTCTTCTAAGTATTCTTCTAATTTTCTTTTTATCTCATTTGAATTCATTACACTCACCTTTTCTTATTTTTTAGTATATCATAAATGCTATTAGAAAATAAATCACTAACTCTTATTTTATTAAAAAAAGAGATGTGCTATAATAGTTAGCATAAATATTTAACAAGGAGGAAACCTATTTATGAAAATAAAGATAAATAATAAAGCATTAGCACTTTTTGCACTGGCATCCGCTACCATATTATCAGGATGTACCGCCCAGAAAAAAAAGGATGAAAAACAGAAAGTAAAGGTAGAACAAGAACAGGAAGAAAAACAATTTTTCGAGCATCAACACTTAATAATTCCTTTTGGTAACCAACAATTAATTTTTAGAGAATGTGAGAATGACATAGAAATTACTTTTTCTTATTACAAATATAGCAGTAGGACTGACTATTATATTAAAAATAGTGCTAAAGAATATATTTTGAAAGGATCTACAAATGATTATCATATTTTTGACGTTACTAATCAGCTGGAAGAAGAGAATACAAGAGGAGTTGAGAACGAATTAATCGAAAAAGGTGCAAAAGTGTACCAACTTAAAAAGAAATAAACACACTTTTATGAATAATTTCATCTCTTTTTCATAATATATTAGTGGGGAGGGTTCACGAAGTTAGGTGAAGATCCCCTGTATATAGATTGGCACTTAGTTTTATTAAGTGCCTTTTTATTTTCTTAACAAAAAAGTGGCTATTCCTATTATGCCACTAATTCATTTTTTACAATCAGTTATAAGAAAATAATGCTCGATTTATTTTCTTTTATTTTTTACAAATTTACTTTGTGGTAAAATATCTTTTTTATCAATAGTCTGCAAATATTGTCCTACTAATTCTCTACTAGTATGTGTTATTCCTGTCTTGATACTTCCTAGCATATCATCAACATTACATATTAATAAATTCATGTTATTTGATAATATAAGATTTTGTTCTAATTTTTTTGATTTTGCAAGAATATCAAGATAGATACTCGCTTCATCAAATTGATTTTGCTCAATAGAATGATAAAACTTAGCAACATACCCTCCTGCATTTAATTTAAATTTATCTAAACCAATATACATAAGAGTAGTAATAGAATCTATACAATTCATATCCTCATTTAACATGCTAATATATACCAAATCTTCTATTAAAAACTGATATTTTTCCTTTTTTCTTTCTTTTAAATATCCATTTATAGAAGGAAATGCTTTTTCAAAATCTTGATGAGTTAAATAATCAAATATATCAATAATCGTATTGTTGCTATTAAGTATAGTTTCTACTTCTAAATTCATTTCTTCTGGATTTGATTTCTCACACTCTTCGTTTTTAATCTCTTTTATCATATTATTCATATCTGTTAATAAGATATGAAAGGCACTATCTTCTGGTAGAATTCCTTTTTTCTGAATGTAAGCATCTTGTATAGAAAGAGCCAATTCAAAGTTTTTATTATCTATTGTATCAAATAAAGACTCTGTAGGAAAATCAACAGGTTTCGGTACTTGTTTCGTTTTTTCCATTTCTAATAGCTTCTGTGCTAAAAATAAATAGTGATTATTTTCATTATTAAGATAGCGTTTATTTTGAATTTGTTCCAAATAATCAACCATATCTTCATACTTTTTCTCTTTTGATAGAATAGTAATATATTCTTTTATTCTTTTTTGCTCTTTTATTACTCTAATGATTAATGCTTTTATTATAGAATTCTGAATATTTTTTTTACTTTCTGTTTGGTTTATTAATTCATATGTATATCGGAATCTCTTATGAAACAATTCGTATCTTATTTTATTATTCCCCTCACTATAGGGAGCAATTTCCATGTCTTCAAACTTTATTTTGTTAGCATAATCACGATATTTTTCAGGTAAATCGATAATCATATTCAATAAGTACAAGTAACAATTATTATCTTTCATTTGAAACTCATTACCTGTATGAAATAAAACGTCAAAGTATTTCATTGCTTCTGAATAATTATTTTTTACTACATGTTGAAAAAATAAGCGAAGGCAAATATCCTTATATCCTGGTCTTATTTTATAACACTCTTCATAACAATACTTTGATCCATCATGATCTTCTATTGATCCTAAGTATTTCGCATGATTATACAAATCTTCTACGGATACAATTTGATAATAACCTCGTTTTATTCTTTTTAAGATACCATCTTCTATTAATTTTGTTAAATCTCTAGAGTGTAAGTTCCAACTCTTTAGTTGTGAAGTTTTTAACTCATTCTTTCTAGCACTTACGATTGTATCATACATTTTTGTTAAATTTTCTTTATTTATCATATACTTCCCTCTCATCAATTTAAAAAACTTAGAAAAAAGACAAACAAACTACCTTTTCGTTTCTTTGCCCCTTATTCTTCTTATTTCTTTATTGTTTCTTTTATAGTAGTTCCAATGGTTGCAATATTCTGTAAATCACTTGGAACAATGATTTTAGTAGCTTGTCCATTTGCTACATCTACTAGAGCTTCATAACTCTTTAGTTTTAGTACTGCTTCATCCATCTTAGCATCTTTTAATAATTTTAAACCTTCTGCTGTTGCTTGTTGAATTTTAAGAATAGCTTCCGCTTCTCCTTCTGCTTCTTTGATTTGAGCTTCTTTTTTAGCCTCTGCTCTTAAGATAGCACTTTCTTTTTCACCTTCCGCAATTAGTACAGCAGCCTTCTTCTCTCCTTCTGCTTTTAATATTGCCTCACGTCTTTCACGCTCCGCACGCATTTGTTTTTCCATGGTATCTTGAATATCCCTTGGTGGAAGAATATTTTTTACTTCTACACGATTTACCTTAATCCCCCATGGATCGGTTGCTTCATCTAGAATCGATCTCATTTTGGAATTAATAATATCACGTGATGTTAGTGTTTCATCAAGTTCTAATTCACCAATAATATTACGTAACGTTGTTGCTGTTAAGTTTTCAATTGCACTAATTGGATTTTCTACTCCATAAGTATATAGTTTAGAATCTGTTATTTGATAATAAACTACGGTATCAATTTGCATCGTTACATTATCTTTTGTAATAACTGGTTGTGGAGCGAAGTCCTTTACCGTTTCTTTTAAGCTAACAACATTTGCAACTCGATCAATAATAGGGACACGATAATGAAGACCTGTCTCCATCGTTCTATCATAAGCTCCTAATCTTTCTACCACATAAGCTTTTGATTGTGGTATTATCTTAACACCAGCTGCTATAATAACGATAATAACAATAATAATAAATAAAAACATCTTAATCCTCCTCAATTTCCTCGACTAAAAGCTTTACGCCTTCAATCTTTAACACTCTAATTTCCTTACCCTCTTCGATTTCTTTTTTACTAGTTGCGGTCCATTTATTTCCCCTAACTTTTACTTCTCCATAAGAGTTCTTTAAAATTTCTTTCGTTACAATACCTTCTTTTCCAATGACTCTATCTAGATTTGTAGGAGTAATCTTTCTTTTTCGCACTTTTGCAGCAAATGGTCTTGTTATTAGAAGAGCTATCACACTTAGAATAATAAAAACTATTATTTGAATTGTCACACTTTCTGTAAAGTAAGCAGTTGCCATTCCTCCTAATGCACCTATCGCAAACCAGATAGATACTAAGTTAATGGTACACAATTCTATTAGTAATAATACCAAAAATGCTACAAACCATATTTCCACTACTTTCTCACCTCTTTAGTTAAGTATATGTTAAATTGTAACAGTTTTCAACAATATTTTTAAATATTTCTTGAATAAGGGTAGATTTATGATATAATTCTTATAGAAGGTAGGAGATGTTATGACAAATAACCTAAGAAACTTCACAGTATTATCTTTTACATTTTTGGGTGGCTTGTGTATTATTAGTGGTATTACGATGCCGAAAATAGTTAGTTTTGAGCAAAGTGATGTTACAAAACTAAGTGTTACACAGAAAAAAGTTTCTAAATGTAAAAGTAACGAAATTAAATTAAAGGAAATAACAATTCAAGAAGAAGTACCAATTAGTACTAATGTAAAAGAATATTTATTAACACCCGATGATATTGATGAAGGAATTATAAATAGACTTAAATTAGATACTTCTAATGTAAATATTAGTAATATCGGAAGTTACACATATACGATTACATATCAAAAAAAAATATATAATGGCACTGTAAATGTAATTGCAAAACCATTACCTCAAGTAGAATCTATGACATTAAATGAGTTATCCATAGAAGTAGGAAAAGAATTACCAAAAGATATGAAAAGTTATATCAAAGAAAATCTTTCTATTGAAGTAATGAAAGCTATTCGATTAGATACTAGTAATGTGGATATTTTAAAACCAGGTAGTTATTTATACTCTGTTAGCTATAATGGAAAATTATATACTAGCACTGTAACAGTTTATGAACCAAAATCTGGAGATGAAGTTTTACTAGATAAAACTACAGAAACAAAACAATCGGAAAGTCAACAAACAAAAAGTGATTTCTAAAAATGGAAACCACTTTTTTCTTTTTAGAAAATACCAATTATTTCATTTCTCTCATCTAGATCAATTTTCTCATAATTTGGTACTTTAGGAAGACCTGGCATTGTTAAGATATCCCCTAAATATATAGTAATAAATCCTGCTCCATGATATAATCTAACATCTTTTATATAAAGAGTATAGCCAATTGGATTTCCTAGTTTTTCTTTATCATCAGAAAACGAATACTGTGTCTTTGCAACACATATGGGAAGATTAGACATATTCTTTTCCTCTAATTCCTGGATTTTATTTAAGGATAAATCACTATATTCTATTGCAGAAGCATGATAAATTTCCTTTGCTAAAACCTCTATTTTATCCATAATCTTTTGATTTAATTCATATAGATACTGAAATTGATTATCTCTATCCACTAACTGTAGTACTTTATTTGCAAGCTCTACTGCACCCTCACCACCATTCTGATATGCAGTCGATATTGCTACTTCTACTTCTTTTTGTTTACAATAATCCATAATATATGTAATATCTTCTTCATTATCTTCTTCAAATTTATTGATACAAACTATTATATTTAAATTGTTATTTCTTAAATTTCTGATATGTGCTCCTAAATTTTCGATACCATCTTCTAATATTCCTTTACCATGATACTTTAATGCTCTTACTGTTGCTACTAAAACAATGACATCAGGTTTTATTTCTCCATATCGACACTTTATATCAAAAAACTTTTCTGCTCCTAAGTCAGCTCCAAATCCAGCTTCTGTTACTACATAATCAGCTAAAGATAACGCTAATTTTGTAGATTTGATACTACTACAACCATGAGCAATATTGGCAAAAGGTCCTCCATGAATAAATGTAGGTGTATTTTCTAACGTTTGGACAAGGTTTGGATAAAAAGCATCTTTTAAAAGAACTACAAGACTACCAACTACATTTAAATCTTTAGCATAAACATAATCACCTTTCTTATTTTTTCCGATAACAATATCTTCTAGTCTCTTTCTCAAATCAGATAGGTTACTAGAAAGACAAAATATTGCCATAATTTCACTAGCAGCTGTAATCGTAAATTCTTCTTTCCTATTTTTTAATTCAATACATCTTAATTCTCTATCATTTACATCTAATGCTCTATGAAACAAAACTTCTTGGATATCTAGTTCATTGCCTCTTTCTATATGATTATCAATAGCAGCACACAATAAATTATTAGCTGAAGTGATGGCATGAAAATCTCCTGTAAAATGCAAATTAATGTCTTCCATAGGAACAACTTGTGAATATCCTCCACCTGTTGCTCCTCCTTTCATTCCAAATACAGGCCCCATAGATGGTTGTCTTAAAGAAATTAGGACATTTTTTCCTAAATGATGAAAAGCATCTCCAAGACCAATACTTACTGTTGTTTTTCCTTCTCCATAAGGAGTAGGATTAATCGCTGTAACTAAAATTAGCTTTCCCTTTTTAGAACCATGGTCCATAAGAATTTTTGCTTTATCTTTTCCATATAAGATCATATCCTTCTCTTCCATTCCTAAACTTTTTGCTATATCAGCAATATCCTTTTTTTTCGATTTTCTAGCAATATCAATATCACTCATTCTATCACCACCGTACACTCATTATAATTTTATTCCTATCGTTTGTCAAATATCGCTTTTATCTATAATTTTATAGTTTAAACTAATAATGCTAGATAAGTTCTCAATAATTCCTCTACGAAAACATGAAATAATCAAAATAAAATCTCCGTTTTTTCAATTTTCTCTATTTGCAAATCTTTATACTTTCTTTTATAGTCTAAGGCGTTAAGAAAAAGAAGGAGGAATTAGATGAAAAAAATAATGATTTTCTTAATAGCATTTATAGGTATTAATATCCTAAATTCGATGAATGTTAATGCCGAATCCTTTTATGAAGGAAGTTATATAGATGGAATTTATGTAACAAAGGAGAAAGGAGGAACAAAGTATTATCAAAAAGCAAGATTCTTTAATCAAAGTGGAACAGGACAATTTTCTTATTGTGTAGAACCATTTGCCATGTTTAATGAAAATGGATCATATACCAGTAGTATTGCTGCAACAAATCTAACAGAAGAGCAAATGGATCGAATCAAAAAAATTATTTATTTTGGATATCAATATGGTAATCACACTGATTCCAAATGGTACGCAGTAACACAATACATGGTATGGAAAGAATCTGATTACTCAGGAGATATCTATTTTACAGATAGTTTAAATGGAAATAGAATAGAGATATTCCAAAATGAAATAACAGAAATTAATAATCTAATAGATAATTATCAAAGAATGCCAAACTTTGCTAACAAGTTAATACCGATTGTTGAAGGGGAGACTTTTACCATACAGGATAAGTTTCATACATTATCTGATTTTATATCAGACAGTAATAAAGCAATCATTAAAGATAATAGTTTAACATTAGATAATTTTAATGAAGGTACTTATACATTAAACTTTACAAAGCAAGAAGGAAACTATGGAAAAATACCTCTATTTTTCAATTCTCCCACTAGTCAGAATATGGTAATCGTTGGGGATTTAGCACCCATCAATTTTCAAATTCACTTAATCGTTTATAAAACATCGATTACAATCACTAAAATAGATAGTGATACCAAAACAACTACACCAAGTGGGGATGCTTCTCTTAGTGGAGCCATATATGATTTATACGACTCTAATAAGAATAAAATAAATGAATTAGTAATTGGAGCTGATATGACTGCAAAATTAGAGAATCTAAAAGCTGGAAAATACTATTTAAAAGAACAAAAACCAGGTGTAGGGTATCTTTTAGATAATAATTGGTATAGTTTTACAATAGAATTTGTAGATCCAAAAGTAGAATTAACTCTTGAAAATAAAGTAATAACAAAAGAAATAGAGATAAATAAAAATTATGGAGATGGTAATACTTTTCAAAAAGAAGAAGGAGTTAGTTTTGATATTTTTGATAGTAAAAATAATTTAATAAATACTATTACAACTAACAGTGAAGGAAAAGCTTCTATCACTCTTCCTTATGGAAAGTATAGCATTGTTCAAAAAAATACAAAAGATGGTTATACTATTAATGAAAAACAGTTAATTGATGTATTTGATGAAGAAAAGTTAGAATTAACGTTATATGATTATAAAATTAAGGTACCAAACACACATACTAGTAATTCAATATATTACATATTAATTGTAATAATTGGTACAATTTATGTTAAGAAAATATTATCTTAAAGTTTTTATTCTACTGGTTTTTATAGTTATTTGTTGCTATATAAATAAAAATGAGAAGATTATAACAAATAATGTTTTAACGAATAGTTTCGAATATTTGAGTAAAACACATCAAATACCAGTTGCAAAATTAATCATAAAAAAAATAGGAATAGAAAATAATTTATATGATATTGGTACAAAGGAAAATGTAGTAGATAAAAATATAACCATACTAAAAGAGTCTACTTTTCCAGACAAAGAAGAAAGTATACT
>CANRVM010000012.1 GCA_947643295.1 uncultured Mycoplasmatota bacterium | reverse complement strand
TTACTACCTCACTTATGATATCTTTCATTATTATTGATTTTATATGCTCTAAAGATTTGTTCTAAAAGTAATACTCTAAATAATTGATGTGGAAATGTCATTTTGGAAAAGGATAAGTGATAATTTGCTTTTTTCTTAACACTTTCTGAAAGACCATTACTACCACCAATAATAAAGGATATATTACTGTAAGACGTAAAAGCTTTATCTATTACTTTTGAAAAATCAATAGATGATATTTCTTTTCCTTCTATTTCCAAAGTAATGATATAGTCTTTCCTATCTAAATATTTTTCTATTTCTTCTTTTTCTAACTCCATTGATTTATGAATATCCTCTAAATTATAATCTTTTAGTTCTATCATCTTGATATTGATATATTTTGATATCCTTTTTTGATATTCTTTAATAGCGTCTAATAAATATTTTTCTTTTATTTTTCCTACACAAATTAACTTTATCATCTTATACCTCTATAAATTTTGTTTCTTCTTCTTGCTTCGCAATTAATAGTTCAATATCCTCATTGGGAAGAATTTTTTTTGTCTCACGATAAGCTAATTCTTTGGTATTATTTTTCTCACTAATATGTGCTAGTACAATATATTTTGTTTTATTACCAATAGAGCTTTCTAAGTACTTTGATGCTGTTTTATTAGATAAATGTCCTCTATCGCTAATAACCCTCTCTTTTAAGTATCTAGGATAGGGACCATCCATTAGCATTACTTCATCATGATTACTTTCTAATATATAAATATCTTTATTTTTCATTTTCTGTAAAAACTTGCGATTGATATAACCAGTATCGGTTACATATACCAGTTCTTTTTCCTCATGTTTTATCAGATAGCCAACAGAACAGTTGGTATCATGAGAGGTATGAATTAGTTCAATCTCAACATCATTGATTTGAAAGTTATCTTCAATAAATATGCATCGGTTTTTAGGTACTATTTTAGATAAATCATAATACATTGCTTCCGGAATATAGATATTAATATTGGTATGTTTTATTAATGTAGATAATCCTCTGATATGATCGGAATGATTATGTGTAATTAATAATGCAGAAAAATCGAATAGTGAAAGACGATGGTCTTCTAACATTCTCTTAATTTGAGTATAACTAATCCCCACATCAATTAATATATTGGTATCCCTACATAGTACAATCGTGGAATTTCCTTTTGATCCACTTGCTAATACTTTTACTTTCATCTTAGTAAAAACTCATCGCATTATGTACTCTTCCTCCATAATATGGATAACCACTCCATATAGAGAAATGTAAATGCACTCCTGTTGCAAATCCAGTTCTTCCCATCGTACCTATTACTTGACCCTTATTAACCATTTGTCCTTCTCTTACGGTTTGCCCTGCTAAATGAGCATATAAACTATAGAAACCATTATTATGATTAATAATAATATATTTTCCATTATCATATTTATAAGAAACTTTAACAACAGTACCTGACTGTGCAGCAAAGATATTAGAACCATAACCACATCCGGCAATATCAGTGCCATCATGTAGTACACCCCAACGATATCCAAATGGTGATGAAATAGAAGAACACGTAGCTGGCCATCCCCATTCTCCTTTAGTGGCTACTACTCCGCCATAGCCTGCAACATTTCCTCCACCGCCATAAGAGCCTCCTTGTTTACCACCTTTTACAATTATCTCTTTTACTGGAGCTTTTAATTGTTCCGTTTTGGTTGTTACAATATTTGTAGTTTCTCCATTTACTTTTTGTATCTTTTGTGTCACTCTATTTCTTCCTTTTACTCCTGCTTGCTCTACCACACTGTAACTACTTTTTTTCGAATTATCAATTTTAGTTTCTGTTTCAAAATTTACATCTACATCCGATATGGTATGATCTTCTTCCACTAAATCAAATTGAGGCTTCATCACACCTAATGTTACTAATTGCCCTGGATATAACAAAGCATTCTCATCATTAAATTGTGTATTCGCAATTAAAAATTCTTCTTTTGACATCTTATTATTAAAAGCAACATCTTCTATGGTATCCCCATCTTGTACAGTATATTTTTGTTGTTCTTCAGTAGTACCAAATAGTAAAAACTTACTTAAATCTTCACTGGTACTATAAATTGTTTTATCAACAGGTATCTTAGCTTCTTTAATTGTTATATTATTTTTGATATATAAGTTTTCAATAATGGATCCTGTTTCTTTAATTTCTTCTTGTTTTTTATCTTTATATAAATCATATTTTTCTTTTGTGATAAAAGATTGTACTGTTGACTTAATTGCACTCGTAAATGTTGATTTTTTTAAAGTATAAATAATACGGTCATCTTCTTTGTATTCTTTTCCTTCTGAATTCGTCTTTTTTAATCCTTTAATACTAATAACATAGCCATCAATAGTAAAAGGTGAAATATCTTTTATCTTTTCATATATTTCCTTGG
This sequence comes from uncultured Mycoplasmatota bacterium, assembly GCA_947643295.1. The sequence continues at coordinate 12,689 of CANRVM010000012.1, read as the reverse complement.
TAGATAATACTTTTTCATGATAAGTAACTTCTTTTATAATATCAAGTTCATCTGGAACATAGACTTTTTTTACATGATAAGCATCTTTAATACTAGCTTGTTCTTTATCAATATAATTTTCTAAATCTTCTTTTGAACTAATTAATCCAAGAGATTCTCCTTTTAAATAAACTCGATATGTTTCTTGTGGCTCTGTAAGTGTAGTTTTATGAGTAATAAAAAGAAGTACTATGCTCAAAATAGTAGATATTAATATATAAAATATCATTTTTTTATCCATTTACTTCACTTCCCTTGTCCTCTTTCTGTAAACTCCTAAAGGTGGATGTATTCTTTTTAAATAGTAATTCAATTGTCGCTGTTGGTCCATTACGATGCTTTCCAATAATTAATTCACTAATACTAATATCGTCTTCTCTTCTTGCTTCTTTGTTATAATAATCATCACGATATAAGAAAGATACAATATCAGCATCTTGCTCAATAGAACCAGATTCACGTAAATCACTCATAATTGGTCTTTTATCTTCACGAGCTTCCACACTACGAGAAAGTTGAGCAAGAGCGATAATTGGAACATGTAATTCCATTGCTAATGTTTTAAGACTTCTTGAAATATCCGAAACCTCTTGTTGACGATTCGCTCCATAATTTTTTCCACCTGATATTAATTGTAGGTAATCGATAATAACGATACTTAATCCTTTATCACTGCTAGCAAGACGTCTACATTTGGAACGAATTTCACCAATTGTAATACCTGGTGTATCATCGATAAATAAATTGGTATCTGCTAATTGTGAAGTTGCTTCGTTTAATCTTTTCCAATCGTCATTTAATAAATTACCTGTACGCATTTTATATCCCTCTATTTGACCTAGAGAAGATAAAATTCGGTGAGCTAATTGCTCCGCTCCCATTTCTAAGTTAAATAAAGCAACTGATTTTTTGTTATTCATAGCAATATGAGTTGCCATATTAAGAGCAAAGGCTGTTTTTCCCATAGCAGGACGAGCTGCGATAATAATAAATTCATTTTCATGAAAACCTGCTGTCAATTTATCTAAATCATACCATCCCGTTGCTATTCCTGTGATTTCGCCTTTTGTTTCTGCAAGTTTTTCTAAATTTTCTTCTGTTTTCATTAATACTTCTTTGATGGATTTAAATTCAGACGATTTTCTAGTTTTTACTACATTTAATATTTTCTTTTCGGCATTATCTAATGTTTCATTAACATCGTTATCTGTTTCATATCCAGTACTTGCAATTTCCGTTGCTGTTTCAATTAATTTTCTTAAGACAGCAGATTCTTGCACACTTTTTATATAATAATCAATATTTGTTGCTGTAGGTACATAGTTAACAATTTCTGTTAAATACTCAACACCACCTATTTCTCCTAATAAATTCTTATTTTTTAAATCTGTTGTAACTGTCGTAACATCAATAGGTGTATTATTTTCTAATAAAGATACCATAGAGGAAAATATCTTCGCATTCTTTTCACTATAAAAAGACTCTTCTTGTAATGCTTCGCATGCCCTTTGTAAAGCATATTTTGAAAGAAAGCATGCTCCTAAAACAGATTGCTCTGCTTCTATATTATTTGGTAATGATTTAAGAGCCATTTTATCACCTCTATTTTACTACATGAACTTTTACTTTTGCGTTAACATCTGCATATAAATTGATAGAAACATCATGATACCCAAGAGATGCAATATTATTTGTTAACATAATTTGTTTTTTATCAATTTTAAAACCCTGATTATTTAATTCTTCCTTAATTTGTTTTACGCTAATGCTACCGAAAACCCTATCTTCTTTTCCTATTTTTACCTTAAATTCTAATTCTATATTCTCCAATTTTTGTTTTTCAATTTCTGCAAGCTTTCTCTTTTCATCATCTTGTTTTTTTTCTCTTTCTTTTGCACTCTTTAAATCATTTAGATTATGCTGATTCACAGGGACGGCATAGCCATTTTTAATAAGAAAGTTTTCGGCATAACCATCTTTTACTGTTTTGATTTCCCCTTTTTTTCCTTGTTTTTTTAAATCTTTTATAAAGATTACTTGCATCTTATTCACCTTCTTGTTTTTTTAGTTGTTTCTTTAATAAATCTTCTACTTCTTTTATGGTTTTATTTTTAAAGGTAGTCGCACCATTATATTCATCTCCACCTCCACCTAATTTCTCTAAAATTTTAGAGATTTCATAATTTCCAAGGCTACGTGCGCTAATTCCTACGATATCTTTATCCACTTTACCAATTACGAATGAGGCTTCAATTCCGTTAAAGAATAATAATGTATCAGCAAGCTTAGCAAGTTCTTCCCGTCGATAAATAGTATAAGGAGTTGCCTTTGTAAAGGCTACTTTATCATGCAATATTTCTAATCTTGCTAATAATTTTTGCCTTTCTGTATATTCTATGATATCTTGTTTCAATAAATATTGAACTTTTTTAGCAGACGCTCCTAATGAGGCTAAATAGTAAGCAGCATAATAAGTTTCTGCTGTTGTTTTTAACATAAAATTATTAGTATCCAAAACAATACCTGATAATAAAACTGTTGCAAAATATGGGTCAACCGAAACATCATAAAACTCTATCAAATTGGTTATCATTTCACAAGTAGAAGAAGTATTATCATCTTGAATAATAAAACAATCCTTAATTGTTGTTTTTCCTAAACCATGATGATCAATAATTACTGTTTTATCAAATAATTTTAATATATTATCATTCTGTACTAATTCTTTTTTATTGGTATCCAATATTAAGAGCATATTTTTTTTACTATTTTTATGTAAATGAGAAGCTACTGCATCTCCTTTTATTATTGTTAAGCATCCTTCTAATTCTTTTAATATTTTTTCCACACCAAGTTCATGCTTTTGATCATCAATTACTAAATAGCATTCTTTCTTTTTTCCTTTTAATATTTGGTACATTCCAATAGAACTACCTAAAGCATCTAAATCTAAATCCTTATGAGCCATAATAAAAATTTTTTTAGAATGTCTTATATAACGATTTAATTTATTTCTTTTTTTTACTATTTCCATAATTAGCCTCCTAGCTAAAACCCCAATTTAATTATATAATAAATTTATTTATTTGTCGATACTATCAGGTATGAAAAAAAGATTGGATTTGTCACCAAACTTTCTTATTTTCTCTTTTTACCATATTCTCTTCTATTACTTGATAAGAGCTATCTTCTGTATACTTTCGATATCTAATCTTACAACCTACTTGTATGACTACTGCATCATAAACTCAAATATTAATATCATTTCAAGCATCCACTCCACGTAGTTCTATCTCATTAGAAACTTGTAGTATTAATCAAAAGATAGATGTGATTTTATTTACATCAACCTCTTTTTCTAAATAATCAAGTCCTCCATATCTTTCTTGTTAAATAGAATACCATGTCTCTTTAATAGAATCCTTATTTTATTCTTCAATACTATTAGTAATATATAGTTTTATTCCATTCTGTGCGATTTCATACATTTTTTTCTGAGTTCCAGCTATTGTGGTATTCATATAAATATTATCAACCCATCCTTTTGTATCTTCAGGTAATCCAATTGTATTCATTGTTTGCATAAAAAAAGATGATTTCTGTTTATTTTACAAAATTCATCTTTTTATTCTATTAATATTATCTATCGTGTAAATGGTAATAATGCAATTGCACGAGATCTTTTTATTTCTCTAGCAATTATTCTTTGATGAAGTGCACAATTTCCAGTAACACGTCTTGGTAAAATTTTTCCTTTTTCATTAATATATTTTCTTAATATTTCAGGATCTTTATAATTTACTGTTCTACCAGTACACATCATACATACTTTTCTTTTTTTTCGATAAAATTCTGCCACTGTTTTTCCTCCTTTACTAGAATGGTAATTCGTCATCACTTATTTCGATACTAGATCCAAAATCTGCGAATGGGTTACTGTCTACATTCGTTCCTTGTTTTTCGTTTGAAAAATCATATGGAGTTGGTTCTTGATTAGGCGTAAACCCACTACTATTATTAGAATTCGTATTAGAACCTTTCGTTCCTAAAAATTCAACATTATCTGCAACTACTTCTGTTACATATCTTTTCTTTCCATCTTCTCCATCATATGACCTAGTTTGGATTCTTCCATCAATTGCCACTTGACTACCTTGTGATAAATAATTTTTTACATTTTCTGCTTGCTTTCTCCAAACGACTATATTAATAAAGTCTGCTTCTCTTTCTCCAGCTTGATTTGTATAACTTCTATTTACTGCTAAAGAAAATGATGCTACAGGAATATTACTTCCAGTATATCTTAATTCTGGATCTCTTGTTAATCTTCCGATTAAAAATACTTTGTTCATGACAAATACCTCTTTCTTATTAATCTTCTACTTTTACTACTAGATGACGTAAAACATTTTCGTTTATGCCAACAATACGATTAAACTCATTTATAGCTTTAGATTCTGCCTCCACTATAAATAAGAAATAATATCCTGTTTTATACTTTTTGATTTCATATGCTAAATCTTTTTGACCTAATTTTTTTTCTTCTATCATTTTAGCACCATTATCTGTTAAAACCTTCTTTAAAGTATCTACCGTTTGATTAATAGTAGATTCCTCCATATCTGATTTTATGATAAACATGATTTCATATTTGTTCATCTTCTACACCTCCTTTTGGACTAATGACTCATTTGAGTAAGGAGTATTTTCAATACTCGTATGTATTATATCAAATTATAGTATCTTTGTAAATTACTTTTTCATCTTAACTTTTTTATTAAATTTTTTTCTGGCATCTTCCAACCTATGATGCATATCATAATATTTTATAGGACTTTGTGTAAAAAGAGCAACTTGGGATAATAATTCGAAGTTTTCAGCTGTTGACATGATATTTATTTCTTCTAAATGTTGATTTTCCAGATGATTTTTTTCTTTTCTTTCTCTATTCCATTGGATACTATTTAATGTATATGTACGAAGGGTTTCAAAAAGATAAGAATTTTCTTTTAATTTCTTTATAGAAATCGAATCTAATGGAACTTCTTTATCATATTTTTCACCAAGATAAGAAGAAGGGTTTTCTATTAAGGAAAGACTAATATCGAAGGCTATTTCATCGTTTAGTTCTGTTTCTTCTACTATTTTGCATTTTAAAATTGCACTCATTACGCACGCTGCCTTCTTAAAAGTATCCAAGTTACCTATTACATACTCTTGAAACCAAGCACAATTTTTTAAATATTCTTGATATATTTCTATTATTTTTTTATCCGTTGAATTTAAACCATATCGTTTTAAATATTTTAATAATTCTTTTCTTATAGAATCATAATTACTCATAAGTTCACCTACACATTAAATCTAAAATGGCAAATATCCCCATCTTGCATCAAATAGTCTTTTCCTTCTAGTCTTGCTCTTCCAGCTTCCTTCACTTTTAATTCTGAACCATTTTCTATCAAATCACTATATGATATTACTTCTGCCCGTATGAATCCTTTTTCAAAATCTGTATGAATAATACCTGCACACTCCTTGGCATTCATTCCCTTTTTAAAAGTCCATGCTCTTACTTCATCTTTTCCTACTGTAAAATAAGTAGCTAAACCTAATTTGTCATAAGTAGCCGTTATTAATTGATCAAGCCCTGAGGTAGATAACCCCAATGCTTCTAGCATTTCTTGTTTTTCTTCCTTATCTAATTCACTTAAATCTTCTTCTACTTTAGCACATAAACTAACTACTTGTGAATTTTCTTTTTTCGCATAATCTTTTACTAGTTTTACATACTCATTATCTTCTTTTTCTAACTCATCCTCATTAATATTAGCTAAATAAATAATTGGTTTTATGGTTAGAAAACTATAAGACTTTAACACTTTTTTTTCATCCTCTTGAAAGTCAACTTGTCTTAATGGAATATTTTTTTCTAAAGCATCCTTTGCTTTTTCTAATGCTTCTACTTCTAATAAAGTGTCTTTATCTTTTGTCGTTCTAGCTTTTTTCTTAATTTTATCTAATCGATTATTAATAATATCTAAATCGGATATTGCTAATTCTAGGTTAATGGTTTCAATATCTCTAATTGGATCAATGGTTCCATCTACATGAATAATTTTTGAATTATCGAAACATCTCACTACTTCCACAATAGCATCTACTTCTCTAATATGAGATAAAAATTTATTACCTAAACCTTCTCCTTTACTTGCACCTTTTACTAATCCTGCAATATCAGTAAATTCATAAGCAGTTGGAATAAAACGATTTGGTTCATACATTTCCTTTAATTTATCCATTCTAGAATCTGGTACATTAACAATACCAACATTAGGCTCAATCGTTGCAAATGGATAATTTTCTGCTAATATTTTTTGATTTGTTATCGCATTAAATAAAGTTGACTTTCCTACATTTGGAAGTCCTACAATTCCTGCAGTTAAACTCATATTATGACCTCTTTTCTTTTATAAATTATCTAAATAAGTATATAGTGGAGACTTTAAAATTTTTTGAAAGATCTCACAACTTTTTCTAATCCCATCTTTGACTTTCTTGTTTTATGATAGCGTAATCTAAAAATATTGGTTTTATTATGTCATTTACTTCACTTAACATTTTTACATCTACTCCTTCATAAGCAATCTACCTCTGCCTGTATTTTTAAATCCTTGTTTTCTTTTTTTGCTTTTACTGTATAAATTCTTTCTTAGATTCTAAAATGATAACCTCTTCATCTATGATTTCCTTATCAATAACAGATTCTAAGAATCTCTTGGTTTCATATAAAGAAGGTTTTTTGATTTTATTTATCCCAATACAGCCAAAATCTTCTTCATTAAATAATTTTAGATAGCCATTATAATCCCTTTCTTTAATTGTTCTTACAATTGTGTTTTTATTTTAATATTATCATTACTTCTCCTTTTTTTGTCTATAACAATATTATTATAACATATATTTTTTTATATGACTGTTATTTTTCTTTTTTAATCTATCAAAAAACACCTAATAAGGTGTTAGATAGTTGGATATACTCCTGGTCCTATTGGTAGTCCTAAAATATACCATCCAATAATTATTAATATCCATGTCAGTGAAATAATAGCAAAATAGGGAGATACTATTTTAATAGAACGAGAAATCGTAACAGGAGTGGATTTATCAAAATTATAAATATTTAAATATCCTAAATAAATAACAAAACAAGCTAGTAATGGTGTTATACCATTGGTCATAGAATCCCCCGCTCTCATCACAATTTGAGCAAACTGTGGTGAGATATTAGACTGCATAAACATTGGCACAACAACTGGAGAAAAAATCAACCACTTTGCACCTGGTGTTGTGACAAAAAGATTGGCAAGAGATATTATTATTAGTGTAAGTATAATTAATGGAATACCACTAAAGTTTAAATATTCTATTAAATTAGCAAGCCATGCGACAATAACAGTTCCAATATTTGTTCTCTTAAATACTGCAATAAACTGTGATACTACAAAGATTAAAATAATGATACTACCCGCTTTTTTCATATATTCTCCAGCTTTATCAAATAATTCTTTGTCATTACTTATTGTCTTAGCACCAATACCATAGAATAATCCCATAAATAGGAATAGTAATGAAATCATATAAGAAAAACCATCCTGAAAATAAGAATTATCACCAAATACCTGATTTAGATACGTCTTTTCTTTCATATCTAAAAGCATTCCTGAATTTGGTAAATTTGGAATTACCATATAGATAAAAATAACAACACCGATAATACCTGCAATAAGAGCAAATCGTAATCCTCTTTTTTCTTTTTTCTCTCTTTCTATTTTATGCTGTTCTTCCTCTTCTAAATCAATAATTCTAAGTTCCTCTGTTTTTGATATTCCACTTGGAACTTTATATTTTCCTAATTTAGGACTTATTATTTTTTCAATAATAATTGTTCCTACAATAGATAATATAATAGAGGCTACTATAATAAATATTAGATTACTGGTAAGGCTAATGTGCATTGTTTTATCAATTAAGGATGCTGCATTCTTGGTATAATCCATAAGAGAAACTTCCATAGATCCTACAAAGATTGAAACTCCATAACCAAAAGCTACTCCACAAAAAGCAGTTACAATTCCAGTTAAAGGATTTTTTCCATTTGTTTCATAAACCATTGCAATTAGTGGAATTAATATAGCATAACCAATTTCATTAATAAGAGAAGAAATAGTAGCGACAAATAAAATCATAAAAGTTAATTGTGTTTGAGATATTTTTCTGATATATCTTTTTGAAAATACTTCTATAAATCCTGTAGCTTCTGCTATACATAATCCTATCAAAGCTACCAATAAAGATGCTAATGGTGCGAAACTAATAAAATTGGTAGTTGCATTACTAATAATAAATTTCATTCCATCAAAGCTTAACATATTTTCAACAGAAACAATCGTTGTCTCTAAATCTTTCGTTGTTCTATTAATAGTATTATATGTTGCTTGCATTTCTAATTTCGATAGAACCCCACTAAGAACAACTACTATTAAACTTAATATTAAAAATATAGTGATAGGATGAAAATAAAATTTTTTTAGTTTTAACTTCTTCTTTCCTTTCATATACTATCCTTCCTATGAAATCACTTTCTTTAATTTTTTATTGAATTCAATTCTTGGAATAAAGATACAGCGATTACATTTAACACATTTTATTTTAATATCCGCTCCCACTCTTACAATTTCCCATTCATTACTTCCACATGGATGTGATTTTTTCATTACTACATGAGAACCAATATTATATTCCTTATTTTCCATGATGCACCTCAATTTGATCAAAAGGTATTTTTATCTTTGCCTTATCAAAAGCGAGTTTTATTTCTTTTCTTAATACTCTCTGTACAGTATTATATTCATTTGGTTTTGTTTCTAATGACACTCTATATATGATAGAAGAACTATCTAAACTATTTATTCCTAAAACGTTAATTTCTCCTATTGTCTTTGGAATTTTCCCTTTTAATTTTTCTGATAAATCATTTAATACTTTTTCCACTTTATCTAAATCTTCATCATAATCTACAGAAATGTCTATAATAGCTAAATTATTGTATAAATTATAATTTATTACTTGAGAGATTGTATGATTCGCAACAATTAGGGTTTTACCAGTAAAATTTTTAATTCTCGTACTTCTTAATCCTAAAGCAACAACTTCTCCTTTAAATCCATTAATTTCAACAGTATCTCCAATTTCATATTGATCTTCTATAATAATGGAAATCCCTGCGATGAAATCTTTTGCTAAATCCTGGAAAGCTAGTCCAACAAGAGCCGCTGTAATTCCCAGACCAGCAACGATAGAGGAAACATTGATTCCAAAATTAGTAAGTATCAATATAAATACAACAATGATAATAACATACTTACTAATATTAATTAATAAACTAGATATTGTATTCATTCTTTTTTTGTGATGATTTTTCTTTAAATTACTCTTTTTTATTGCTCTTTTAATAAAAACTCGAATTAATTCGTAAACTAAAATCCCAAGTAATATATAAATTATAGGAGTCACTATCTTTGTTATTTGCAACGTATAATCTTGATTAAAACTCATTACATCACTTCCTTAATATTCTTTATTTATCCAAATTCATTATTTCTAATAGTCTATTCAAATCATTTGAATTCGTAAAGTTAATTTCAATTTTATTGGATTTTAATTTTACTTTAGTACCTAATTTCTCACTAAGATTCCCTTCTAAATAAGAATATTCATTTGGTACTTCTTTATGCGTTCTTACCACTTTATTTTTTCTTTTATATTGATTATTATCAGAAGTCAATTCTTCTAGACCTCTAACACTTAATCCATCGTGAATAATCATATCAGTTAATTCATTAATTTGATTTTCATCTTTTAACTTTGATAAAACCCTAGCATGTCCCATAGAGATTTCTTTTTTATTTATTAAATCTTGAGTTAATGTTGGTAGAGAAAGTAATCCTATCATATTTGTAATATGACTTCTACTTTTTCCTATTTTTTCGGATAACTGCTCTTGTGTGATGTTTAGAGTATTTAATAGATTCTGATATGCATTTGCTTCTTCTATTGCACTAAGATTCTCTCTTTGTAGATTTTCTAAAAGAGCAATTTCCATCATATCATTATCACTAAATTCTTTAATAATAGCAGGTATTTCAGAAAGGCCAGCAATAGTAGATGCTTTCACACGTCTTTCTCCTGCGATAATTTCATAACCTTTAATGCTTTTTTTAGCTATAATTGGTTGAAATACACCATGTTCTTTGATTGAAGTTGCTAGTTCTTCTAATTTTTTAGTATCAAATACTTTTCTTGGTTGATAAGGATTTGATCTTAACTCGCTAATTGGAATTTTAACAATTTCCTCTTTTGGAGTCTCTGTAATGATTTTTTCCTCAATCTTATTATAATCCATTGGTTCGTTATTAAATAATTCTTCTAATCCTCGGCCTAGTGCCCTTCTTTTTATATTATTATTGTTGTTGTTGATGTTGTCCATTTCTCTCAATCACTTCCTTTGCTAAATTTATATAAGCTTCCGAACCCCTACTTTTCGGATCATATGCAATGATTGGTTCTCCATGAGATGGTGCTTCTGTTAACCTTATTAATCTTGGTATAATTGTATTGTATACTCTTTCTTTAAAGAATTTCCTAATATCTTCTACTACTTCGAATCCTAAATTCGTCCTAGAATCCAACATTGTTAATAAAACACCTTCAATATCTAATTCTGGGTTTAATGATTTTTGGGCTAACATAATAGTGTTTAACAATTGCATAATTCCCTCTAATGCAAAAAATTCACACTGAACAGGAATAATAACCGAATTAGAGGCTGTTAAAGCATTCGTTGTGATAATACCTAAAGATGGAGGACAATCAATAATAACATAATCAAAACGTTCTTTTATTGGTTCTAGATAATGTTTTAGTTGTTCCCCTTTTGAAAAACCTGGCTCATTTTTACTTTTTTCAATTAATTCAATGTCTAATCCAGCTAAATTAATAGTTGCAGGTAAAACATATAAATTTTTATACTTCGTCTTAATCATAGCTTCTTCTATTTTACAATTTTCTATTAAGACATCATAAATACTTTTTTCTATATCTCCTTTATTAATACCTACTCCAGTAGTTGTATTTCCCTGTGGATCTAAATCAATTAATAATACTTTTTTATTTAATACTGCTAGTGATGCAGAAAGATTAATACTTGTTGTTGTCTTACCAACTCCACCTTTTTGATTCACTAAAGAAATTATCTTTCCCATTTTATCACCTTTCTTCTTTTACTTATTATATTGTATCAAAAATTAAAGTGTTTTAAAATGTTTTTATGAAAAAAAGTAGATTTTTGTCTACTTTTGTAATTTTTATTTTATGATTTTTATGATTACTTGATATGATTTATCCAAACTCATTTCATCATATTCTACCTTTAAATCGAAAGACTCTATTTCTTTTATACAGGATCTAATCTTATCAATTGCTTGATTAATATCACTCTTACCGTTCATAATAATAGCCGATCCATCTTGAATATCACTATTAAGATTAACATTTTCCACATTATCAATTTCTACCTCATTTGGTAAATCTATAGGAATTAAATCAGGTTCTTGGAAGTAATCTTCATTATCATCATTCTCTTCTTTCTCGCTTTCTTTTATTGCTTCTTTAGCAGGAGAAAAAAATTGGAAATCATCTCCACCTTCTTCTGTTGTATCATCAGTAGGAATCGGTGCTGCAATATTTAGTAGACTATCTAAATTAGGTCCTGTTGAATTTGGATTAGCAATTGGACTATTAATATCCATTGCATTCTCTTTTAATGCATCTAAATTTAAAGGTTGTGTATTTTGAAAAAATAATCCTCTACTTTCCCTTTCGCTGTTATCCACTTCATCTGGGGTTTCCTTTTTGATATCACCAAAATTAATAAATTTATTTGTTTTTTCTTCTTTTTCAGTTACATTTAATTGATTTGGATTCGATATATTAGTTGGAATAGAAGTTAAGATAGGAGTACTTGTATCATTTGCTTCTCCATTTAAATTTGGCATTAATGGATTGTTTGGTATAAAACTTAATTCAGAAGGAATGTCATTATTCATAGCTATCTCTAGTACCTCCCCTTGTTCTTTATTCTCAATTCTGTTATCATTATTTGCTGTTTTTCCTTTTATTTCTTCTTCTACTTGTCTTACCGTCATTTTATTTTCAATAATTTTTTTTAACATCTCTTTTTGTTTTTCTGCATCTTCTAAATTCAATAAACTTCTCGCATGACGCTCTGATATTTTTTCTTTTAACAATGCTTCTTGTATTTCATCTGGTAATGCTAGTAAACGTAATTTATTAGCAACAGCTGATTGACTTTTTCCCATTGTCTTAGCAAGCTCATCTTGTGTCATTTGATCTAATTCTAAAATTTTTTGATAAGTTTTTGCTTCTTCCACTGGATTCAAGTTTTTACGTTGTAAGTTTTCTAGAAGGGCAACTTTAGAGGTCTCTTTATCATCTAAGTTTCTAACTATCGCAGGAATTTTTGTCAATCCTGCTAAGGCAGAGGCTTTATATCTTCTTTCTCCTGCAAT
>CANRVM010000011.1 GCA_947643295.1 uncultured Mycoplasmatota bacterium | reverse complement strand
TTCTAAGTTTAATGGAATATACATTCCTTGCTTATTTTCTGCCACACGGTCTCTTATTTCTTTTAGCTTCTGATCAATAATCGATAAAGATTTTTCTAACTCTCGTTGTCTTTTATCATTATAAGCAAGCTCTATATTGAGTTCTTTTATCTTATCTACGATATGATTTAACATCTCACTGGATGGGAAGTTTTCTGCTTCTTTTTCAATATAAGTGATTTTATTCTCATTTTCTAAAATAAAATGAGTAAGGTTTGCGATTTCTTTGGTAAGTGATTCTATCTCTTCTTCTAACTCTTTTAATTTCTTATTTTTTAACTCCATTCTTTTTAGATAACCAATATAACACTGTTGATAACTAGAATCCGCAATGGAATTTAAAACATCTACTTTGGAAATACCATTTTCTAAAATAGAGAAAGAATCTTCTTCTAACGTACTAATCGATTCTAATATTTCTTTGACATATTGTTCCGTAATAGAAGTATCTTTTTTTAGTTTTACCTGAAAATATTTTAACAAGTTGTTTTTCTTTTTCGTTGTCTTTCTTAAATATAATATTTGACTACCAAGAGAACGTACTTTATCCAAGTCTTTTTCTGCGATTACCTTAGCATTTAATAGATTTAAGTCCAGTAAAGAAGATTCTATATTATTTTTTACTTGCTCTTCTACCTCTTCCCTAAATTCAATACATTGATATAGAGGAATACTTTCAATATTATTTTCTTTTAATATTTGATCCGTTTCTTCATTGAAAGGAGGTAAATCAATCGTATCTTGTTCTTTTAACGTTTGGTATTCTTCCTCTAAGGAAGCTAATTTTCCTCTTTTCTCTTCTCTTTTGCTTTCTAACTTTAAATTTGCTAGAACCACTTGCTTTGTAAGAGTACTTCCATAATCCATATAAACTTTTTTTGCTTTCTCATAATTTTCTCTAGAGTAATCATTCATAAGAGTAAAAATTTCTTTTTTTGAATCCTCATCTAATGTTAGATATTGATTCTGATTGACTTTGTTAATGAAATCTTCTTCAAAAGACATAATACTCTCTTTTAAGTTCTTTTCCTGATTTGTTATTTGTTGTTCTAATTCTTGATAGGCATGAGATAATTTTTCGAATTCCACTCGAATACTTTCACTTTCCACCATGATTTTTTTCTCTTCTTCTAGTAAACTTGTGATGGCATTTACTTTTTCGGCATATCGCTTTAAAGACATCAAAATACTATCAAAAGAAGCATCCTCTTCAATTCTTTCATTTAATTCATCGATAAAAAATACAATTTCATCAAAATAACTATCTTGGGCAAAATCTTTTAAATCCATACTAGAGGTTTCGATTTCTTTCTTTAAAGTATAAAGATCATTCTCTACCTTATTTATCTTGTTATTGATTTCTAATTTCTCATCCTCTAATTTTTCCATATTTTCTTGAATTTCTTTTATCTTTTTCTCTAACAAATCTATTGTTTCAATCGTTTTTTCAAGAGATTCTACTTTCTGTTTTAAGTCTTGATTATCTAATTGTCTTTTATTTTCGGTATGAATCGCTATCTCATCCAGTACTTGTTGGTATCTCGCACTTTTCATCTTTAGAGTCTCTTTTAGACTTTCTATTTCTTTTGCCAAAGCATCCATATTATTTTTTAGGTTGTTATATTCTAGATTTGCCTTTTGGAAGTTTCTAGCTTTCGTAAGTAAAATCATTTCATTATAATTTTGATAGACTTTCAAAAAATCTTTTAAAGATTTCGAGTTTTTTTCTAAGGTTTCTACTTGTTCTTTTGTTTTATTCATTTGTTCAATTGCTTCGGATAAAGGTCTTAAATCTTCTTCTGTTAGTGGTTGTAATACCGTATTTAAAACATGAATTAAGTTCGTAGGTTTATAGTCTTTTGATAATTTATTACTTATTAATTGTAATAATAATTTAATAAATTCATCATAAGTATCAATGGTTGGAAAACCAAATAATAAACGATTCACCATGGCTTTATAATCTTTCATCGTATCCGTAAGTTCATTGATAGTACCTAATCTTGATTTCAACTCATTTTTAGAAAGAGGAATCTTATTAGCCGCATCTTTGTATAAAAAGAAATCTTTCCCTATTCTTTTTCCATCTTTTAGAGAAAATCCCCAAGAGTCAACTGGTTTTCCTTTTCTTCCTCGAAATCCAAGACCAATCGTAAGATATTTGTTTTCTTCTTTCAAGAATGTTTCCATATAAAGATAAGCCGTAGACTCTTCTTTTTGAATGGATTCAGAATCTCCTATAATATAATCTTCTATTTTTCTTTCTTTGGAACCAAATGGATCTAATCGATCTGGGCTTTTATTCCCATCTAATATTAAAGGGATAAAAGATTGCATGGTAACCGATTTTCCACTTCCATTCGTTCCTCTTAGTATTAATTTTCCACCATAAAAATCATATTCTTCTTCATCGTATAGCCAGAAATTAAGTAATCCTATTTTTGTTATTTTAAATCGACTCATTTTCTTTTCCTCCAAATAAATCCAATTGTTTTTCTTTGTCTTTTGGAATATAACCTACTAATTTTGATACACTAGGATAAATGGTATACGCTAACTCTTTTTCTCTTATAAAGTCGTATTCTTTTAAATATTCCATCACTTCATGGATAAAAGCATCTTGTCGCATCTCTTGATATTTTTTACTAAAGAACTCTTGATATTCTTCTCTTACTTCTTTGATGAAGCGATACAGTTGTTCTTTGGAAATAGAGATGGTCTCCTCTTCATTTAAAGATAATACATTCTCTTCTACTTTCTCTAAAATATGATGATTGACTAATAACGTAATATCAGAGATAGCCTTTCTATTCGGAAAATCAAAATTATCTTTTGCTTCTTCTTCAAACATAACAACCGCCATATTTTTCGTTAATTCTAGTTCTCCTCTTGTGTATTTTCCTAATTCATTTCGAATACTACTTCTAAATTTTCTTAAATAATCCATTTCTGCTTCTGTTAAATCTTCTGTATAAGAAGCTAATGAATAAAGTAAATGGCGATACACCGAGTATCTTCTTACATCTCCAATATTTTCATTTTGTTCTCTAAATTCATCATTTACATAATCAGAAAGATGATGATATTCTAAGATATTATTTTTAAATTCACGAACATAGTAATTCGATAATCCTGTTGTCTCATATAACGCTTCTGCCCCTACATCTTCCGTAAAAATATTTTCTTCTTCTACTATCTTAATGATATGTAAGTCTTTCAAATGATTCATGACAGTAACTAAGCATTTTCTGTGATGAAGAATATTCCAATTAGGAACGGTATCTAGTTCTAGAGAAGTTGCTGTATTTGTAATAAAATCAAGAAGATTGGAAAGAATAAATTGCTCTAGTTTTGGTTTATCTTCTAAAAATAATAAGATAATAAACAAAATCGTATATTCTAGTTTATCTTTAAACTCTATAATACCCATATAAGACTTTGGAACGGCTGGTATTTTTTCTAATTTGATAAAACGATCATTTACTATCAATTTACTTCCTAATTTATCCCTGATAAAATCCTTACAGTAATCTAAGTTATTTTTAATATTAAAATAATCCCTTGGTGATACTTCTTTTACACACCAATAATTTTTTAATAAATATTCTAATTCTTGTGTACGTCCTTCCATCTATAGTTCTCCTTCAAATTCGATTTCTAAACAATCCATTCGAAATACCCCATCTTCTGATAAAATCTGACATTGTCCTTCTTTTTTGATGATATGATAATTAAGCCCAAACTCTGTTTCCTTATTACTCGAAGAAGCTAATAGTTTTTGGATATATCTTCTTTCTGTTTTAGATAAGTTTTGATCTTCTGTTAATGTTATTTTTTTATCTTTAATAAGATTTCTTAGAATTTTTTTATTTTCTTCCTGCTCTTTCCTATATTCTTCTAGAAGTTTTTTCTTTTCAAGAGTCTTGTCGGTAATTGGTTCTATTACAGTTCGTGCTTTTCTTGTTTTTGTCCTGGAGGCAAGAAGTATTTCAATAGGTGGAATATCATAAGTGTTTACGATACTATCTGTATTCAAATTGGAGTTTCCCATAAAATGTTTTACTTTCTCAATCCCAAATACAACGGAAGCATATTGATGACACTGCTCAATATCCTCTAGTTTATCAAATAGTTTACATAAATGTTTATATTCTTCCTTACGGTTTGTCATATTCCCTCGAAGTTCAATTAAAGAATTCGCATATTTGGTGATTTTCACAATGATATTATCTGTGGTATTCATTAATTTTTCTCCCTCACTCAAACTAGAAGGAGTTCCTGTAAACCACTTAAAAATATTAGTAATCTTTCCTAAATTCACTTCTTTTAAATGCTCAAAATCAAAATCTTTACTAAAGATAGGGGTCTTTTTATAATGCATAGTTAATCGATTTAAAAATTCTTCCATTAAGGAATCTGATATTTTGGAAATACTATCTTTGATATGATAAATATTTTTTTGGTATCCTTTTACAAATTCTCTTAAGTACTTAATAATTTCACTCTTAAATTGTAAGAATAGTACACTTTGTAATAATTCTTCTGATTTTGGTTCGTTAAACTTTTTTAAGAAATCTTGGTAGTTTTGATTTAATTTTGTAAAGTCGGCATTCAATTGATCCCATAAATCACTAATTTCATCTTCTTTTAAGTTCTCTATATTTTCTAATTGTGAAATAGAAATTCTAAGTCGATCAAATAGTTTTGGTTCCAAAGAGGAAGTTTTTATTTCCATCTCCTCTAAGGAAATCGTCAATCTCTCAATTTCTGTTGCATATTCTGTTAATTGATAACGAAACCTTTTATTTTTAAATTCTTCGATAGAGGTGGCATTTTTGGTATCCTGCATTTTGGCAAGGCTCATCCATTCTGTTAGAGTTTCTAAATCTCTTTCACACTCTTCTATCGTATAGTTTTCAAATAAGTCATTATCCTTTAACTCTTGATAAACATCTTCTTTATAAAGCCAATACTCTAATCTTTCATAATGCTGATAAAAACACCTCATGATAGGCCTATATCGATAAGAGTTTTCCGTACTTAAATACTTTGTCTCTGATATTTGCTTTGTTAGTTTTTCATATACTTCCATATAGTGTCCCTTTCTTAAATGTATATATTACCATATATTTCCGTAATTTAAAATAGAATTCTTCTCTTTCCTAATATCGTAACGATAAATCTGACTATTGTATCTTTTTCTCTTCCATAAGCTATCTTTAGTAGAGTTTTATTCCGAAGTATTGGTATCGATATCCTCTTCTATCTCTTCTTTATCAATATCCTCTTTCGTATTTGGAATCGATTTTTCTTTCTTGCTTACTTTTAATTCTACTGTTTCATTCCTTTTTATTTTCTTTCCTTTTTGAGGCGTCTGATTTAAAACAATGTCACTATCTCCACTAGATACTTCTTCATAGGAAATAGAGACCAAAATTTCTAAATGTTTTAAAGTATTTTTGGCTTTATCTAGATTCATACCAACTACATTAGGAACCACAACAAAATCATCAAAAGTTCCTACTTCCACCTCTATGACTGTATTTTTACTAACTTTTTTACCCGGTTTTTTACTTTGACTTAACACAGTACCTACTAACTCTTCCTCTTCTACTATTTTTTCTTTTCTTTTGATATTTAAACTCTTATTAAGAAGGGTAGATTTTGCTTCTTCATAAGTTATATTACGCAAATCAGGGACTTCAATATTTTCATCAGAATATACTTTATAACCAAGAATCAAGCAAACACTTCCTAAAACCATAACAAGTAATACGAGAAAAAACATCATAACTTTGGAAAACAACCCCATTTTTCTTTCTGATTTTTCTCTTCTTTTTCGCCTACTTTTTAATGGCCTTTTCTTTACTTTTTTTACTTTCTTCTTCACTTTTACTTTATTTACTCTATGATTCTGTTTTTTCTTTTCTTCCTTCTCTTTGCTTTTTTGATTATATTCTTCAATCAGATTAGAGCCACATCTTTTACAAAATAAGGCATCTTTATCATTTTCTGTTCCACATTTTTTACAATACATTTTATTTACTCCTCTCTAAATAAAATTATACACTACTTTTTGATAAATGTTATCTTATCCTTCTATTAAGGATTAAAATTTTTTTTAAACTTGTCTTAAAATACTTTTTCTTCTTATCCTAGTCTCTTCTTAAAAAGAGAAAACAAGAAACAAGGAAATGTGATATAATTGAAGATAAAGAGGTGTAGTAATATGTACGATATAAGGGTGAAAAATGTAAAAAAGGGAAATAAGTTTTTTCTGATATTTTTTATCATTGGTATATTCTTTTTTCTCCTAATGAGTGGAATCATTCTTTCGGACTATATAAAATTAAGTAAACTCGATTCACAAACCATATCGAAAAGTGTTGAGATAAAATCTCATACCAACGACGAAGGAACTACTATGTATTCTCCTATTTATCACTACCGAGTAAATGGTATTGAATATAGTTGCAGTTCTAGTTCGTCCTCAAGCATCCATCCAGGTACTCAAAATAAAACTGTATATTATGATTCAAAAAATCCTGCCAATTGTATGTCTGAATATTCCAAATCGACAAATATGATTTTTCTTTCCTTTATGCTCATCCCCATAATCTGTATCGCTATTTCCGTTATCAATTTCAGAAAAATAAATAAAAGAGTTAAGAGAATAAAAGAGCTAAAC
This sequence comes from uncultured Mycoplasmatota bacterium, assembly GCA_947643295.1. Next base: position 8,624 of record CANRVM010000011.1, on the reverse strand, counting down.
CAAAAAGGAAAGTTAATTAAAAACTTACCTTATCGTCTAGAAGATACCGGAATGAGAGTAAATAATGTTTCGATACAAAGACCTGTCATAGATTATGTTTTACCATCAGGAAGTTCTATTACCTTATACGATAATCCAAGACATGATGGAAAAGCATTTGATGCCGATGGTATGGTAGATTTAGTTATCGATGAAAATAATCCTGAAAACTACTTCATTGATTTTGAAATTAACCGTTTAAGTGGCAACTTACCTCAGGATTATTCCAATCAAAATCAGCCATTAGTTCAAAATGAACCCAATACTCCATCAGAATATCCACCAAATAATAATTCGATTTAAAATCTTTTAAAAAAGTTATGCATAAATACATAACCTTACTAATATTCACCAATATCGTTTTGTTGTGGAATAGTATTATTTTGGGTACTTGGTAACATTAAAGATGAAAAACTATCAATAATAGTATCGATACTGTTTCCAGTTAACTGTTCTATATCCTTATTAAGTAACTTATAACCATCTTGATTTTTTAAATTAGTAAATACTTCCTGAGTGATATTTGATGAAACATCGCCTATAGGAATTACATCTTTAACGTCAGTTTTATTCAATTTTTCGTTATATTTCACATTATACTTAATCGCAAGATTAAGTGAATAGGATTTATCTTTTATGGAAATCAAATAACTATTTGAAGTTGAGTCAGAGCTTGCTTCTACCTTACTTTCTCCATTTGCAATTTCCATTTTTAAAAATTTATTAGAAAACATTTCCGTATACAAAATTATTTTAACATCATCTAAATTAACGTTATTTTCAGTATTTTTATCTAATTCTTCTTTAATATCTTTTTCTTTTTTTTCACTTAATTTTGCAAAGGATTTCATAAATTCTTCATTTTTAGCGAGTTTTTTCTTCACGTCTTTTGATATCTTTTTCATATTATTACGATTCAAATTAAGGGTAGAAACGATGGTTTTAACATTCTTTTTTCCATTAATATCCATTCTTTTCTTATCGCCTTCAAAGTAACTATTATTAAGGGAAGCATTAAAGGCTTTTGTGAACTCTCTAACTATTATTTTAATATCATCATTGTTACTTTTATTTTCAAATACCTTAGATATTTCATCTTTACTAACATTTGTCATAATAGCATTATTAAGTAAATTACTTAATATATTAAGAGAATTCTTATCATACTGCATTTCAAAATTAATTAACTTTTTTCCTTTATAGTTTGAATTTATGTTATATACCATTTCTTTGTTTTTATAATCAATAGCACCATCTATCCTAATCGATAAATTATTGATTATATCTTCGGATTGTTTATTATTCGTACCACTAATTTTAGGAGATACTTCAAATTCTACGTAGTTTGAACTAATATCTTTAGATAACTTCTTTTCATAGGCATTATAAATAGCATTAACATAAGATTTAAAAACATTTTTTGGACTAAGTTTTACAAAATATAAGTAACCACTAATAAGCAATAAAATAGCAATAACTACTAAGCTTATTATTAATCCTTTTTTATTCTTTTTATTTTTTAGTTCATCATCTGGAAAATTTTCTATCATCTTATCATGTTCATCTTCTTTATTTGATATAGTTCCTAGCTGTTTTTCACATTTTATACAAAATTTACTATCTGCTTCATTTTCAGCACCACAAAATACACACTTCATTTTCTCCTCCATACTCATACAATTAATTATAGCACATATTTATATTTTTATAGTGAATAAATCATTATTTGCACAGGTGGCTTTTTAGTCATCTATTTTTCTGTTTTACTATCAAATAAATCTCTATAAGATAAAGATGCCTTGGATTTTAATGCTAATTCTATAAAATCATTAACTTTTTCTAATTTGTTTTTATGACCACTATTCATAAAGCAATATAGATTAAGATAGTCTTGTAAATTATCTCTATCAAATCCACTATATGTATTTAAGAATTGTCTTATTAAATCACATTGATGGTTTATAGATCTTAAAGGATTGTCTTTATCTTTTTTTGTTTTAAGCCATAAAGATTTATAGTTCTCATCAATTAGTTTAAGATTTTTTACTAATTTATGGTGGGCTTTTTCATCATCATGTATCAATTTAGATCCTATTTCAATATGACTTTCAAAGGCTTTATCAGTTCTTTCAGTTGAAGTTTTTCTTAATCCTTCTACTATAGCAATAACGTTTCTTTTATCATACCCTATACCAATGCAGTGTTGATTATGAGAGATTCCTCTTAATTTCTTTCCATCTTTGGTTTTAATATCACCTTTTAATATAGTATCATTTTGCCAATTTCTTAATACTAAGAAGACTTTATGTAACCAATATATTGAAGTATTCATACTATTTTTATTAACTTTGGAGGTCAATGTAGTGCTACTATAATTAAATAAATCTAGTAAAAATTCAATCCATTCAGTTATTGATATTTTATGATTCTCAAAAATAGTATTTGTAGTAATAGTAAATCTTTTATTGCATTCTGTACAATAGTATAACTGTATACCATTTTTTGTTTTTCCTCTTTTTCTTATCTTTGTATTAGAACAATATTTACATTCATTTGTACTTATTTAGTTAAAAATAATAGCTTCGTTTGTTTCTATTAACTTTTGATGTTTTAAAATATAATTTTGTTTTTATTTATTTGAAATAAAAGACTGTAAAACTGTCTGTCTATTATTATCCCAAGGAGTTCTTCTACTTGAAGTATCTATTCTATTTCTCATTTGTGGTGTCCTTCCTACATTGATGGATAACCATGCGAAGGACACCACATCCATTATTGCATAGTTACCCATCAATGTATAACAATAGTTTTATTATACCCTAAAAAAGCCACCTGTGCAAATAATGATTTTAGTGAATTAAAATCTTTTTAATAATTCTTTGATATCAGATCTTACACGATAGGAATCTTCCACTACTTTCATAATTCTATTTTTATTTTCGATAGATTCTTGATAAAAAGCTTGCCCATATACATCCATATTATTTTTCATCTCTTCTATTTCAAGTTCTAATTTTTCGACTTCTTCAAAAATATCGTTCACTTCTAATTCAGGAATTCTCACTATTACCGTACATAAACCATATAACTGCGTACTTGGCTGTTCCATAGTCAATACTTCACCTTTGTAATCGATGCCATGATTTTCCATATGAAAATTTAATGTAGTAGCATTCCCTTTTAATGGAAGTTCGAATAATTCCATTACTTTTCCAGGATAAAAGGTTCCAAAAACAAAACTTTTCTCGTTATCCTCTTCTTTTTCTAGTGATTCTGTAATTCCTTCTACCCATCCATTTTCATCTAACAATAACCTTCCTTTAAATAATCTTTGATGATCATAACCGAAGATACACCCATTTACTTTATTTATTAATTTCATATTTCACCTCTATATAATAGTTATATGATACTAAGGAAAAAAAGTATCATCTATTTCCATAAAGGTTTATGGTATATCATTCCTCTTATTTTTCTTTTCTATATACTTCGGAGGCCAAAGGATTTAAAAAATAAATAGGCGTGTTCTCTGTTTTAAACTCAACAGCATCCCATTCTGGTCGTTCTATGTAAGAAAATCTCTCATCTTTTCCTACTTTATTCATTAAAACATCTCTATCTTTTACTACGAAATCTGCTGCTGCTTCCCAATTTAATCTACTTTTGTCAAAGAATCTTATTTTTACCATTTTTAGCTTACCATATTTTGTAGGAATAGCTTCATTTAATAAATAAACATTTCCTCTTTCTGTTTTTTCTAGTAATGCCGATATCGATGAAAGTTCTTGATCTAATTGAATTTTGTGTTCCTCACTTGTTGGAAAAATATCCATAAAATCAATATATTGTAGACCTTCAATTGTATTTAAATCAGGTTCTATTTTTTTTAAATTTTTCTTAATAATTTCATATAACATATCTCTGTACTCCTTTTTCTTTTATTTATGAATTCTAATCTTTTGCTATATCATTATAACTTTTATTCTGTTGATAATCACTAATTTTCATTAAATTCTATTTGTTTTTCCTTCCTATACTCATAATTTAATCTATTATCTTTCATAACAATAGATTCTCCTAAATTCTTTTCTAGCCACCTTTACTGCATATCCTCCCATTCTAGCAACTTCTTTATTTTGTTCAAGTCCTTGTGGTTTATGCCTTTTAGCAAGTCTTTTAGCTGTTTCTTCTGATAAATCCGTTAATATTACTTTCATGCTATCCATATTATCTCTTAATGACTCTTTACGAAGACCTTTATATTGTTTATATTCTTTAGTAGTCATACCAGACCACTCTTTATAGATTTCATTCGTTAAAATTGCATACTCTTTTCCTTCCACAATTCCACTCTCTTGCCAAACATCCGTTAATTCTTTTCTATCTTGACTACCCTTCATACGTTTCGCAATCCATTTTTCATCATAACCTTTTGCTCTATATAAGTCTATTGCTCTTTGGGCTACTATCGAAGAATCAAATGTCTCATCTATTCTTTCACTACCTAACTTTGCTAGCTACTCTTTAATTGGTTCTGCATTTTTGCTTGGTATTGATTCAATAATTCTAAACATTTCTTCAATATCACAAACATCTGTCATACGATATTTACCATCTTGTGACTTTAATTTCAACTGTCCGGTTTTTTCGGACACTTCATTTCCTTCCTGTTTTAATTTGCTTTTTAAGTCACTCCAATATTTTTGGGTCTATCACTTTCTGATAAAACTCCAACTAAATCCACAACGATAATATAGTATTTCTCTTTTTTCTTATCCCAAACAGTTCGAATCATCTCATTATTAAATATTTTATTTACAAAATGCATTTTACCGTGATTCATTTGTTACCTCCTTTGTTGTTTCATCCTTAAATTTAAAAACGTCAATTATATCCTTACATTTCTTCTATTGTTCTTTATTTCTTTTTCTTTTTTTCATAACGGACTTCCTTGCTATACATTATAGCAAACATTTATTCTTGTATCAATGTTTTATAAAAAAATTATTAATTTAATAATAAATCCTATATCATATTGACATAGGATTCTTTATAAAATCTAACTATTTTTCTTTAATTCATAAACAACATCTGCTTGACTACATACATTTTCAGAATGAGTAACAATAATAACACATTTATTTTCTTTCTTAGCCAAATTCTTTAGGATTTTTAAAATCTCATTTTCTGTTTCCTTATCCAAGTTACCAGTTGGTTCATCTGCTAAAATCATTTTCGGTTGATAAGAAAGACTTCTTGCAATCGCTACTCTCTGTTGCTCTCCTCCTGACAATTTTAATACTCTACGATCTTTTTGACTTTCTTTTAGACCTACACTTTTCATGAGCTCTACTGCTTTTTGTTCTTTGTTTTCTACTTTTACTTTACTAATATTCATAGAAAGAATAATATTTTCTAGCGCTGTTAGAGATGGTAATAAATTATAACTTTGAAATACAATACCAATATCTCGACTACGATAAGAATCCAAATCTAGGCTTCTTAACTCCTTCCCATCAAACTGGATAGAACCTTCATAGTTCTTTTCTAAACCACTTAATAAAGATAAAAGAGTTGTCTTTCCACTACCACTTTTTCCTTTTATCGCATATACTTTTCCTTCTTCAAATGTATAACTCCTATTTCTTAGTACATAATCATCTTCTGTGGCATCCTGATATCGATAAGAAACTTTATCTATTTTTAATATGACATCTTTCATTATGTTCTCTCCTTTAATATGGTTAGTGGTGAAAATCTTTGAATGGAAATAAGGGCACTCGTTCCGCTAAGTAATGTAACGAAAAGTCCTATTATTAATAATTCTACTAATACTTTAAAATCTACTACAGCATCAATACTATCAAATGCTTGAACTTCCACTACTCCATTAAACTTATGATTTTCTGGCCTCGAAGGCATTTGACCACCTTCTTCTTTTCTATCACCCCTAAATCCAAAATTTTCAGATATTTTATTGGTGTCATTCTGACTTTCTGCTATTTCACTTTTTAATAACTGATTGGATATGGGAACACTCACCATCGCACCAATTCCTGCTCCTAATATTAAAAATATCGTGGATACAATAAACAATTCATAAAGAAATTGTAAAGCTACTTTTGACTTTTTCATTCCAATGGTTCGCAAAACGCCAATTTCATATCTTCTTTCTCTGATATGAATCATATTAATCACTAATAAAACAATGGTTCCAATGATTAAAGTAATGACTAAAAATGTAATAGCAAAATTTTTTACATTCGAAATGGTACTAGTAGCATTTTCTACTTGATCCAAGTTCGTTTCTACCTTTAAATTTTCATTTAATCCTTTTTCTTGTAATTCTTTTTCAAACTTTTCTACCACATCACTACTTGTTAAAACAAACGTAGGATTCGTTTGAATAGTTAAGTCTGCATTCTTTTCTTGCATTGATTTTAATACATTGGTATTTGTAATAATCGTATTAGCAGAATTTGTAAACATGGCCATTCGGTCATCGTTACTACTTTCTTTTTCTTCATAAATACCTGTTATAGTTAAGGTATACGTATAAGACTCATTACTAGCGTCTACCATTTCAATCGTATCTCCTACTGTTAATCCATTAGAAGTTGCTAGCTCCTTACTAACAAGACAATGATTACTATCAAAATCGCTCGATACTTCTCCATCCGTTATCGTATAAGTTCCTTCTATAAATTCATTCATGGATGAGATACTAGAATATCCCTTTAAAGTAAAGTCACCACTAGTGGTATTCTCTTTATTGAAATCTCCTCCAAATCTACCACCAAATCTTTCTCCTTCCTCTTCTTTATTCGTATCAGCGGATACCTTTTCTAAGGAATTCGAATTAACTCCTGTTGATAGAGTATAATAGTAATTTTTTACATATTTACTATCTGCAAACTTTTCAATTTCTTCTACTGTCACATTACTCTTTTGAAACATATCTTGCATATTTTCTTTCGATTCTTCTCTATTACTAGGATCAAAATCTTTCATCATGTTTTCTCTGTTCATTCCAAGTGTTGCTTCTGTCTCATATTTAGAAGCATAGGATTCCATCAAGTTACTACTAGAATTATTGATGGCTAAAGTTACTGCTACACTACATGATATCACAAGAATCACGATACCAATTAATAAGTTTCTCCCTTTATTTCTAGTAATGGAAATAAAAGCATTTTTTAATATGTACATTTCCTCTCCTCCTTTGTACAGAAAAATTATATGAGCCCAATATTAAATAAACATTAAATCTTTTTCATTTACAGAAGAATAGAAAACCTTGACTAAATTCTTAAATGTATTTATAGCTTTTATCTTTAATGATTTATGATATTTTTAGTTTTACAAATAATAAAAGAGTAGCAAAATTTCTATTCTTCCCTATTTCTTCTTTACTAATATAATTTCTTCTAAATCATTTGGAACAATAACATTACCACTAAAATATTGTTCAGCTTCTTTGGTGTATAGCTCCTTTTTATTTTCATGAGAATCTTCCGTATGGTATATAATTAAATTTTTTATTTTTTAAAAATATAGTAATTTTTGATTATTATTTTATAAATTCTTAAATGTCGTTATAACTTTTATTTATAAGTATTGTGGCATTTTTATTTTTGAAAGAAATTCACATATATTTTTATAATTTTTTATATTTTTGCTTTCAAAAGTAGTAAATTCGTAGTAAAAATTGACCTTTTTTAAATTATTAGTTTTTAATATTAAAAAATACTATGCAATGCCATAGTACCTAGATATAGTCTTATAGGCAAGACTAGTGGCGTAGCCACTTAAGTCTTCGCCATAATAAGGATAGTATTACCCTTATTATGTAGCATGAAGCATGTAGCAAAATTATTTAATAAAACTTACATTACAAATACTAATTATTTTTACTTGCTGATTTGACTAAAATATTTTGCTGATATTTATTTACAACATTAGTTAATGTATTAATAAGTGCTAGTCTTTTTTCTTTAAGTTCTTTCTCATTAAAACCTTCATAATCGGTTATTATTTCACGACCATTATAAATCGTGTATGGAGATTTTGTATAATAAAATCCAACTTCTGTATCACAGGAATCTTCTTTTTCTTCTATTATAATTCCATTCTTCGCATTAAATAAACTACTACAAAAAACTATACTATCTGAGTCTAAATATATTTCTGGCCCACATATTGTGGATTCCAAAAGGCGAGTCTCTGTTGCCTTAATATTAACTTGTCCATCATTTTCTGCACAAATAGTAGAATGTTCTATATTTAATTTATCAACCTCTATATTAATACCAAAATTATTTTCTCCATATTTTTTTAATTCACATTGATTTATGAAGTTTTCATTTTTCATTTCTAAATTTTTAATTTTTCCCCATAAAAATGCATTACCATATTCCTTAAAATCAGTCCAAGAATTGTATCTATTATTCTCTAAAATAATAGTATCTGCAAAGAAAATTCTAATTCCTAAATTAAATGTACAATTTTTAAAAATAATATTAGAAAATAATGATGCTATCTTTACAATAGTATCAAAACAAATTCCATCAAAAATATAATATACA
>CANRVM010000010.1 GCA_947643295.1 uncultured Mycoplasmatota bacterium | reverse complement strand
ATGTTTATTTTCTTTTGTGGATTATTTTTTTCTTTTTCTTGACTGAACTGTAACAGGAAAAGAAAGAGATTCTTACGTTTCTCCTTGTTTTTTTATCCTTCACTTCTTATTTGGAAATGATTCCCATTATCTAAATATAAAACTCCTTTTTTTCCTTCTAATTGTTGTAAAACTTTATTATAGTAATTAATCATTTTGAATTTTGTTAGTGTTAGATAAACACTATTATCATCATCCATATATAGTAAAAACCTATCTTTATCATACTCATTTGGTACATAAGTCATTTCTGAAATTTTTCCTAAGATATCTTCATCTATTTTTTTTATATTTTTAATTAAAGACTTATATTTCGTATTTGGAATATAATTCATAACCCTAGGAATCCTTAACTGTTCTTTATGATTGATATCTACTTCTTTTTCATTTTCCAATACTACTTTTTTATCTGCTTCATAAAAGAATAAAGGCTTATTTTCTGATATATCTAAAGTTAATACATGATAAAAACTCTTTTTCACACTTACATTTTTTATAAAGGGATTCTTCTTTAATCTTTTTTTAATATCATGAGAAGTGGTTAAATAAAATGGTGGATAATTTTCTATTTTAGCAAGAGTTATAATTTCTTCATCACTTAAAAGACTATTGTTTTTTATTAATATATTTTTTATTTTAGAGTGAACCATTAAATAAACAAATAGAACTAACAAAATTAATATTAATAAGAATATTATAAAATGAAATACTTTTAGTTTTCTTTTTTTTACGATTTTTGTTGCCATAAATTACTCCCAATTTACAAATTCTTGTTCAAATAGTAAATCAATATCATATTTTTCTTTTACTTTTTCTTTGGTATAAAAAATTACATCTTTTACATCTTGAGCAGTAGCATTTCCTTTATTTATGATAAAGTTAGCATGTTTCTCACTCACCATAGCCCCACCTATTTGAAACCCTTTTAACCCTGCATTTTCTATTAATTCTCCCGAAAATTGATCTTTTGGATTACGAAATACACTACCAGCACTTGGATAATTTAAAGGTTGAGACTCCATTCTTCTTTGAAGACGTTCTCTCATCACACGATCAATCAAAATTTTATCTCCTTTTTGTAGTTTAATTAAAACTTCTAGACAGATATAGTCTCTATGTGTTTTCAAAAAAGAAGTACGGTAATGAAAGTTAAGTTCTCTATTTTCTAATTCAATAATTTGAAAGTCTGGTGTTAAAACTCGAATACTTTGGACAATATATCCCATGTCACTTTTATAAGCTCCTGCATTCATAAAAGTGGCACCTCCTACTGTTGCAGGAATTCCAGCGGCAAATTCAAGTCCAGTTAAAGAATGCTTTAAGGCAACTCGTGAAAGTTTCATCAAAGAATAGCCAGCACCTACTCTAATTTTGTTTTCAAAAATTTCTATTTGATTCAATTCAGTAAGCTTAATTAAAACTCCTTCATAATCTTTATCACTAAAAATTAAGTTAGACCCATTTCCAATTATTTTATAAGGAAAATTATATTTTTTTATTAACTTTAATAGAATGACTAATTTACTTTCATTTTTCGGATAAATTAAAACTCTAGCCACTCCTCCTACCTTATAAGTGGTTAATCGTTTAATAGAAATATCCTTTTCTAATTTCCCAATATTCAGTTTTTTGATTTCTTTTATAAATTCATTCATCATATCAATCCTTAATTACTTTCTTGATTTCATTATATATTCTAGTTGCCGAATCTGTAATACCCAATTTCTTAGCGTTTATTTGCATTTTTTGATAAAGGGCTTTATTATTAAAAATTTTATCTATTGCACTAACTACACTTTTCCCATTAAATTGATCCTCTGTAATTAGGATACTAGCACCATTTTCTTCTAATTCTTTTGCATTTGGCGTTTGATGATCATTTGCAACATAGGGAGATGGCACTAAAATAGAAGGGATACCAATTGCTGTTATCTCTGCAATCGTAGAGGCTCCAGCCCGAGATACAATTAACTCTGAACTTTTTAATAAATGAATAAAATCATTTAAAAAAGGAACTAATTTTACATTATTAGGAACTTTTATATTTTTATACTCCTCATAATAATTATTACCTGTTACAATCAATACTTGATAGTCTTTTTCTGAAAAAAGTGGAATAATATCTTTTATTTTTTTCATCATGGTAGTAGAACCTAAAGAGCCCATCACAAAGATAACTAATTTCTTATTATTTTGGAATCCTATCTTACTTTTTTCCATCTTTTTTGCATAAATAATTTCTTCACTTCTAGGATTTCCTGTATATACTACTTTTTCTTCTTTAAAATATTCTTTCGAACCAGGTAGAGAAATACATATTTTATCTGCATATTTTGCGATTAATTTATTGGATATTCCTGGTATTAAGTTTTGCTCATGTATTAAAATCCTACACTTTTGTCTTTTTGCTGCAATCACAACAGGAGCTGTAATATAGCCACCCACTCCTATCACAATATCTGGTTGGAATTCTCTTATAATTTTTTGCGCTTTTTTAATTGCTTTTTGATAACAGACAAAAACACCTATGTTTTTAATCAAATTCTTTCTATTAATTCCCTTCATAGGAATTCCTTCATATTTGATTCCTAGACTGGGTATTAAGTCTTTTTCCATTCGATCCGTTGTTCCAATATATAAAATATCACTTTTTGGCTCTTTTTCATTTATCTTATTTATAATTGCAAGTGCTGGATAAATATGTCCACCCGAACCACCTGCACAGACGATTACTTTCATTTGATCACTTCCCCATCTACACTATTTTATGATATCCTCATGAAAAAAAGAATGCTTCTACTCGAATTAATCCATGAAAGTGTTGATTCATAATTTCATTTCCAGCTTCACTTTTAATCCAAAGTTTTAAACTATAAGAATCAGTCTGTCCTACATCTAATTTTCCCATATTTAAAACCCCTGCTGTATCACTCAATAATGCTGTTGTTGCGGCTTCTCCATTTTTTGATAAGGAGTATTTAATATTACTCCATTGTAACTTGTTATCGCTACAAGAATCATCGTTATGTTTTTTTGTATCATTGACAATTAAAAGCCTGTAGTTGGCATCTGTTGTACCCAAGTTTTTTACTTTAAAAGTATGAGGTGTAAAGGTTTGACCCTTTTTATCTGTAACAGGAACTGAATTTAATAAAGAAATACCATTACTTGTACTTTCATCTAATGTAAGTATCAATGTAGCAGTATTTAATTCATTTACTTTGGAACCTTTAAATACTTGTTGCCATAAGGCATATCCGACTGAGATAAAACAAAGCAAAAGACACAATATTAAAACGAAAAATCCTAATTTATTTTCTTTTTTTGTTTCCTTTTTCATAAAAACACATCCTCTATGATGATTATATCGAATTTTTTTTTATTTGTAAATAAAAATGAAAGACTTGTTGTGTAAAGAATCTTCTTAGTTACTGGCTATTTGCTGCTACTTTATAGCCTTCATCTTTTACTTTAATAATTCCATGATAATGAAGGGGACTACCAGTTTGTAAATTATTATGAGAAACCCAAACTCTCATTGTATATTCTTCCTTTTGATTTGGCTTAATAATTCTTGTTAATACTCTTCCGTCTACTAGATTACTAAGCGTATAGATAGTATTTTTTTCTCCACTTTTATGAATAGAAAACCGAATGATATTTTGGGAAATTTGTGTTAGACTGCAATCATCATCTTCTTCTTTTTCTTCATTATCAAGAATATTAATAGAATAAGAAATACTTTTATCTGTATTATTTTTTATCGTAAACTTATAAGCATTGGATGCTAAACCAACAGAATCGGAAACAGGTATTACTTTAGTTAAATTAATTTCATCTCCGCTCTTTTCATGAAAAGTAACATCAAGAGTTGGTGTATTATAATCAATATTTCTACTATCCTTAAATTTATAATAAATATGATGTGTTGCAATAAGTGCAAATAATAAGATAAAGTTAATGATAACGATTTCTTTTTTTCTATATTTTAATTGTAATAACATACTACCACCTACTTCTATTTTAGATTCTTTATCGTGTGATAAAGCTTAAACGATATATTATAAGCAAAATACCAAAATTTGTTAATAACAAGGTCAAATTCTCCAATTAATTCTACTACTCTACCACCAAAGCCTCTTTTAAATAAATATAGTCCTAATAATGGATTCCCTTTGGAGAAATCTCCTGTGATACCATAAAAATTATATCTATCATATCCTTTTTCTATCGCATATTTGCATCCTGCCCAATGAACGGTATAAGCAGATTGAAATTCCATAAATTTATCATAACTTCCACCTACTAAAGAAACGACTTCTTTTCCATGAATCAAAAATAAGATTCCACCTAATAAAAGAATATCACCATTTTCTTGTCTTATTTTTTTAGTTTCTTCTATCTTTTGTCCGATTCTATTTCTATTTTTTTCGGTTTCTTTTTGTTTCATTTGGTACTTATTCTCATTCATTTTATTAATACCTTCATCGTGTTTATATTTTCTATCCTCGTACTCTTTTTGGTATTCTTCTTTTTCGCCCTCTAATTTTTTTAGGAGAGCAGAAATATCAAGCTCTGCCACTAATATCTTTAACTCCCCTCTAGGATTTAAGATTTTATACATATTTTGATAATAAGATAGTGGTCTATCAATAAAGTTTCTTCGGTCTCCTGTATGTTGCATAATATCCTTAAACTTATCTAGCTCCTCATAAGAAATCTCGCGAACTTTGATGCATTCTCTTTCATTTTTTCGAATAATCTGTCTCGTTTTGGAATCCATCCCGTTCATAACCTCTTCTATGGTTTTATTTTTGGTTTCCGTGACAAAAATCCATCTAGGTTGTAAAGTATCTTGCATAATATTGAAACCAAAGTGCCGATATCCTAATTGACATAAATTATCAAAAGCTTTCTTGTTATTTTTACCATTTTCTACAATATCTCCATCTAGATTTCTTTCTTGATATTCGATATATGGATCCACTTTGATAAAGATAGCACTTATTTTTTTTGCAAATATTTTTAAATTCCCAGTAAAGAACTCCAAAAGTTTGAAGTTATCATAATCGATTAAAAAACCATGAGGAGCATAACACATCTTTTTCGAAAATAGGGGAATCTTTTTTGTAAGTAATAAAGTAGCAGCGATTACTTTGTTATTATCTTTTACTCCTAAAAAATAATGTTCCCAACCATTTGTTTTTTTTAATTCTGCCCAATTACTAGTTTGATTAAAATTAGAAAGAGGATGTTTCTTTTCAAAAGTATCAAATTCTTTTTGGCTAAGTTCTACAAATTCCATTTTTTCACCTACTTATCTTTTTTATTAGTATTCCCTAAATTGCTATCTTTTATTTTTCTTTTCATAGTTCCAGGCATCTCTTACCATATCTTCTAGTTGATATTGACAAGAAAAGGCTAATTCTTTTTTTGCTTTTGCCGGATCACTGAAACACTCTGCGATATCTCCTGGACGACGATTTACTACCTTATAACTTATTTTCACATGATTTACTTTTTCAAAAGTATGAATTAAGTCGAAAACACTATAACCGATACCAGTTCCCAAATTATAAATAAAGAGACCATTCTTTTCTTTTTCTAACTTTTCTAAGGCTTTTACATGACCGACTGCTAAATCCACTACATGAATATAGTCTCTCACTCCTGTTCCATCTTTCGTTTTGTAATCATCTCCAAACACTTGTAAACAGTCTAATTCTTTGCTCGCTACTTTAGAAATATAAGGCATTAAATTAGCTGGTATTCCATTTGGATTTTCTCCAATAAGACCAGATTTATGAGCTCCAATTGGATTGAAATATCTTAAGATACAAATAGCAAAACTAGGATCTGCTTGATATAAATCCTTTAGTATTTGTTCTACAAAAAGTTTACTAGTTCCATAAGGATTAGTAGTGCCACCAATATCATCATTTTCTGTAATAGGAACCCTCTTTGGATTTCCATAAACAGTCGCACTACTACTGAACACGAGTCTTTTACAGTTAAATTCCTTCATAACCTTTAATAGATTCAGTACCGAAGAGACATTATTCGTATAATATTCAATGGGTTTCTCTACCGATTCTCCTACTGCTTTATAAGCAGCAAAGTCGAGTACACAATCAATCGAATGAGTACGAAAAAGAGAAGTTAAGAATTTCTCATCTAACATATCTCCCTCATAAAAGATAATATTCTTATTTGTGATGAGTCCAATATTATCTAAAACATCCTTTTTACTATTACTAAAATTATCGATTCCAATCACATCATATCCACTATTTAATAATTCTACACAGGTATGACTTCCAATATAACCACAACACCCTGTTACTAATACTTTCATCTACACTCTCCAATCATTTTTATTTTACCATTATTTTATGACAATTACTAGTTTGTTTTCACATTTATATAACAACTGCATAAAAAGTATTGGCATGTGAAATTTCATATAAATATTATAACCTCAAATTGAGAATTTTCTTGGTAGTGATAAATGTCTCGTGTTTTACATAAAAGTTTTATGCAATTGCCTTGTCTATTTTATTCTAACATCTCTAATTAACTTTTATAAATCCTTTTCTTTTTAATGTAGTGAATTATTTAATACTATTTCTCGTTTCATTTAGAAAAAAGAACATTTTGCTTCTATTTAAAAGATTCTACTTTGATTGAAATGTCATTATTTTTGTCATCTAAACAGTAGTATTCCGATAATGTTTGATAATCCAAACGAATAAATTGCAATTGATCACCCATTGGAATAGGATAATAACAAATAGAAAAATAAGCATGAGTAACTTCTTTTGATATTCGAATAAGAGTTTTGAGTTGAACTTGACTTAAACCTCGTACACATAAAGAGTCTTTATCTTCATATTTCATAAGACAATCTTGTGCTACATGTTTAGAAAAAAATAAAGGAATTTCTGGTTGAAGAGAAGTACCAATATTTAAATAAGTTCCAGTAACTTCTCCCTCTTGGATTGGCATAATGGTCCAAAATGGATCACCTTTTGTATTTTCATCTGGCAACAATAAATATTCAATTCTTTTAGCAATAATATCAGTAAAAGATGGAAGATCTTCTAAAGTCATTAAAACAAGTCCCTTTGCCTTTGCAAATTCGATGGCACTCTTTTGATAACCACTTTTTGAAATCATAACTCCAGCAATATTGTTTAAATCATCAATCTTACTCCAAAATTCTTGCACTCGTCCTTTATCAACAGGTCGATTCCAATCTTTACATTCAATCGCTACTCGAAAAAGTAAATTTAAATGCCAAAAATCATAATAAACATCAAATTCATGGACGACACCACTAAGTCCCTTAATAGAGATATTTTGAGATACCGCACAGTTAGAATTACTCATTTCTAATAAATTTGAATAAACGTAAGTGACAAAACTTTCTAGTAATTTTCCTTTTTTCATTTTCTTCCCCATATTTCTAATATTCAATATAATTATAACAAACATTGATAGAAATAGGAACTTCTACATTACTATTTTATTCAGTAGGTATTGTAAAAGGTAGTATACATGATTTTAAGATATTTAAGAAAATGAAGATTGATTTTAGGAAAAAGAATACTATTTTTGTAGATAAAGGATAGATAGAAATTAAAAAAACCAATTAAATAGTATTATAGAAATCACCAACTAAAAGACAATTCAATTGAAAGTTTTTATGGTATTGCCTTATAACATTTATACTTTTTTATAATTTCTAAAAATACCTTGATTCCATCCATTGCAGAAGTAGTAATTCCACCAGCATACCCAGCTCCTTCTCCACATGGATAGATTCCAAGGATACTAGATTCTAGGTTTTCGCATCTTTCAATCCGAATCGGAGAAGAAGTTCTTGATTCTACACCTGCAATAATGGCATCATCCCTATTAAAACCTTTCATCTTAGCATCAAAATAATCAATCCCTTCTTTTAATGAATCAGATATTTCTTTTGGAAATAAAGAGTTAAGATTGGCAAAAGTATAGTCCCCTTTAAAAACCGGTTCTACACCTAAAAATTCTTTGGACTCATTATTATCTTTGAAGTCTTTATATAATTGAACTGGAATTTTACCCTTTCCTAATTGATACGCTTTCTTCTCTAACTGTTCTTGAAAATACATTCCATCTAGTACATCATTTCCATAATCTTTTTGGGTTACAGTAACAACAATCGCACTATTACTATTTTTCGTATCTCTTTTATGATTACTCATTCCATTAATGACTAATTGCTTGGAAAAGGAAGAAGAATTAATGACATATCCTCCTGGACACATACAGAAAGAATAAACACCTCTTTTGTTTTTTGACTGATAAGTTAATTTGTAACTAGCTGGATATAATTCTTTACAATCTCCATATTGATTCTTATTAATCATCTCTTGAGGATGAGATATTCGGACCCCTACGGCGAAAGGTTTGGAACTCATTTTTAGCTTTCTATCGTATAACATTTTGAAAGTATCTCTTGCTCCATTTCCAATCGCTAGAACTAATAAACTACAACAGATCCATTCGTTATCATTGACTTGAATTCTTTTGATTTTTGAAGACTCCATTTCAATATCAGTTAGTTTCGTAGAAAAGCGAAATTCTCCTCCATAAGCAATTATTTTTTTTCTGATATTTACCATAATATTTCGAAGTAAATCGGTTCCAATATGGGGTTTATTTTGATAAAGAATCTCTTTTGGTGCTCCATTTTCTACTAATATGTTAAATACTTCCTTCATCAGATTCTTTTTATCCTTTACTAACGTATTTAATTTTCCATCTGAAAAGGTACCAGCTCCCCCTTCTCCAAACTGTACATTAGTAGATACATCTAACTTCCCCATTTGAAAAAATGCTTCCACCTTCTCTACTCTTTGTTCCATTTGTTCTCCTCGTTCTATTAAAATTGGTTGGTAGCCATACATTGCCAAAAAGTAAGTACAAAATAAACCAGCAGGACCACTTCCGACAATAATAGGACGATAGGATAACGATTTCTTACCTGTTATTTCTATTTCCAACTTATGATTTGTTATTTTAGAAACATTCTTATCTCTTGCTCTTTTAAGAAAGTCTTCTTCGTTCTTTAACGAAAACTGAACCTCATAGACATAATAAATCTCCTCTTTTTTTCTCGCATCAATTGACCGTTTGGTAATTTCAAAATCACGTATTTCTTCTTCCGTTAAATGGTATTTATTTCTTATCTTTTTCTTTAAAAATCCAAGAGAATCATCTTCTACTTTTACCTTTATTTGCCTAATTTGAATCATTACTAGCACTCCTTCCTGCTAACATACCACTAATCCAAGCAAAGGTTAAATTATACCCTCCACAAATACCATCGACATCCAGTATTTCTCCTGTGATATACAGATTCTTTACTTTAAGAGAGGCCATCGTCTTGATATCCACTTCTTCTAAAAAAACGCCTCCAACAGCTACTTGAGCAGATGAAAAATCCTTCGTTGCAACAATAGGAAAAGGAAATTTTTTTAGAATCATAAATAATTGATCCTTTTCTATCTTTGTTAATTCTTTATATTTTTTAGAAGGAGGAATCGAAAGGTTTGTAAAAAGAGTGGCAATTAACTTAGGTGAAAGCACCCCTTCTAACAAATTATAACAAGTCCGGTTTCCTAGTAAGTGGTAACGTTCTTCTAAAAATTCTTCTATCTTATCAATCATTGGTAAAAAATCAATTTCTACTTCCATCGAATGATGTTGATACAATCCAAGGGATACTTCCCTACTAATATTAAAGGTACAAATTCCACTAATTCCATAATTTGTTAATTGGATTTCTCCTTCTTCTTCTTTTATCAAAGATTTGTTTTCATATAAAGATAATTTTACCTGTGTACGAATACCAGCCCAATCTTTCAAGTAGGATTCTTTTCCCTTTAATTGTACTAAAGATGGCAAAACTGGACGAATATGATGTCCTAAGTTTTCTAGCAATTGATAACTATTAATCTCTTTTGGGTTAGAAAATGATGCGAAAGATCCAGTGGAAACAATCACTTTATCAGCTACTACTTTTTGATGATTGGTCTTTATTACAAACTGATTCTCTTTCTTTTCTAGACAAGTAACCATACAATCTGTGATTACTTTAATATCTAATTCTTTTACTTTTAACAATAAAGCATTCTTGATACTAACTGCTTGATTTGAATTAGGATAATAATAGCCATCTCTTTTTCTTGGTAAGATACCAATTTCTTTAAAAAAATGTAAGACATTTTCTAGATTTTCTTTGGTAATAATACCTTCTAATAATGTTTGATTACTAGAATGATAAAAATCTACTTTTTGATTGTCATTGTAATAATTACATCTTCCATTTCCTGTCTTTAATAATTTCTTTAAACATTCTCTTTCTCTTTCTAAAACGATTACTTCGTTTTCTTTTGTTTTAGCATAAATAGCGGAAACAATACCTGAGGCCCCTCCTCCAATTACTACTATTTTCATATCATCACCTAGTTCCTATCTATCATTTTATCATGTATTGTTGGGAGATACTATATTTTTGAAAAAAAAAGACTATGTTATTACAAAACATAATCTCAGTTCTTATTATAAATAAAATGTCCAAAGAAGCGTCTTGGCAGACGATAAAACCTGAAACATTTCCCAGGTGGGTGTTCATACGTTACCTTTAGGATTCCTAAATAATTTTAGGTATTCAACACCAGTAACAGATCCGAACTCCCGTATCGTCAATTTAGTCGGTTTTATAAGTTGCTAGTTTCGCATTCTCTAGACATTTTTATTATACCATAAAGAAGATAATAAATTCAAACAATTTTATTATTTTTTTAATTTAATAATCTATGTACAAATCAATTCCAATATCTTCTTTTTTATAACATTAATTACTTAATAAGTATTTTATATATTATTTCAGTTATCACTATTACTTTTTTTAAAATGTGGAATAAAAGCGATTATAATAGAGATTACTATCATAACAAAAGAACTAATGATGTTAGGGATATGAGTATCTTGATTAGAGAGTGAAAATAAAAGGTTACAAAACGGATTCATGGTAACTGTTAGAATGGCCATTAATAAAAACCCAAATGCTATTTTATAATGATAATCTATTTTTAAAAACATACTTACCAAAACTATTATCCATAGAAATAATAATACATAAGTTGCAATGAGAGTGCTACCTAAAAACCACTCTCCTCCTACTACATAGTAAATCATAAATAATAGAATATAAATTAAAATAGACAAAACAGTAATTACTTTTATCCATCTCATATTATTTTTCTTTAAATACAAAGGTAATGTGGTTACTGAAAAAGAGATACTAATTCCAACTAAAACAATAAAAAACCATGATAATTGATGTTGTATTACTAAATTACAAATAAAACAAGTCAAAATCCCAAGAATATACCCTATATTTAAAATAGATAAGATAACTCTTTTTATCGTTCTAAATTTTTGTATCTCTTTTTTTTCACAACGAAAAACAAAATCATCGCAAGCGGTAAAAAATTCGTGTTCTGAAATATTTAACTCCTTGCAAATTTTTGTAATCATTGTAATATCTGGATAGGTAATTCCTCTTTCCCATTTTGAAATAGTAGTTGGTATTACATATAATTTACTAGCTAGTTCTTCTTGGGTTAAATTTGCTTCTTTTCGCTTTTTTAAAATATACTTTCCAAAGTTTTTCTTATCTTGCATAATACAGTCACTCCTTACAAACCAATTCTATTATTTATGAAAGTTTTAGAAAATGGCTTATTGAGCTAGTTATCTATGATGATGGCCTCTTGATGCATGATTCATTCCGCTACATCCATATCTATCGGAATGATAACATCCTCCCATACCACAAGAATGATAAGTAGTTTCACTATTATCTTCTTTCGTTTCTAGTGCTTTTTCATAGTATGGACAATTATCATAAGTACATTCTTCCTGTGGATGGTGAAATTGATTTGCATAAACATTTCCTGCTGCAAGAAAAAGAGCGATAATGCTTCCTATTATTAAAATTTTCTTCATAATTCTCTCCTTATTTATTTTCTATAGTATACCATATTAGATTAATTTTTAAACCTTTTTTATTTATTTTTTCTATTTTTTACATAATAGATACAGAGAGATAGTATTCACATTAAATTAGAAACTTCATCTTTATCTTTTTTTATATTTTTGATTACCATTCTCTAAGCTACTAATATTTAGTCTTGATTTGATAACCTCTAGTAAATTATCATCTAGACAATAGCATATCCCCATATAATTTTCACAATCAAACGATTTTTCAGGCATTTTTTCTAATAAATTTGCAAGATTTAAAGTAATATTCCCTTTTTCTTGTAAAGAAAAAACCTTTCCTGTAATATAATCATCATATACTTTTTTATATTCCAAATTAACATCAAATAATTCTTCTTTTATCTTTATATGTGTATCGTAATCAAATGACTTATGGCTAACTTTTACTTTGTTCCCATATACATACATATTTGTCTCATTTTGATACCAAATCTTATCAAAGAAATCCATCCTCTTCTTCTGAACATCCCCATAATATGATTGTATTACACTCTTTTTCCATTTTTTACTAGCATCAAACTCTCCAGTTACAGTATTGATATTAGCAAAAATTTCACCATTAAATTCTTCCTTTTTAGAATATTTCTCATGAAAAAGCTTAATTTCTTGTTTTCTATAGGAAACAGTTTTTTTATTTTTGTCATAATATAATTCTGTTGCCAAGAACTTCTTTATCATTCTATTATTCATATCTAATAACATGATTTTATATAAATGTAGATGCTTTATATAATAAGTATTGCCATTAATATCTACTATTTTACCTGTCCTCATAATACAAGCGTCTTTTTTGTTTTCAACCAATAATTTACCATCTAATATTTCATATGTTTTTCTAACTAATATTTCAATAAGAATTTTTAATGATTCTTCCTTATCTTCATATCCATTAAAATAATCCGTCTCCACAAAGTCAAAAAGTTCGATTTCATTCTGAAATAGAGAAATAATAATCTTCAATACCAAATCATTTTCTGCACATTCTCTACTTATTCCTAACCTTTCCAATACATTTTGGAAAACAAATTTATTATTATATTGATTCATAACCATTTTTTTATCATCTATTGTACAAGCCATTTTTGCATCATCCCTTCTTTTTTATTTAATAATGACTAGTTCTAAAACCACAAGAGCTTATTTTACCACACTTTTCCAAATATGTCACTTGATATATAATATATGTGTTAATCATTTTTAAAAATTATACCGTTAATAATATTATATTTATCTATGCATTAGAACTTGTTCAAAAAAAATTAAATGGAGAAAATAACTTTTCTTATTCTTAAATTGGTATTGTGTCTAGTTATACAAAACTAAAAATTATTAAAAGAAGAAGATATATATCCTATTTTAATTCATAATCTTCCTCTTCAATTATTTTTTTGTAAATACTTAATCTTTATTCCAAAACTAGCTTTTTCTACTGTATAAGATTCTTCTCACATAATTAAAGAGTGCAGATAAGAATGCTCCCATAGTTAATACAACTAAATCACTCATTGTATCTAATATAGCATCAACACCTACTAATCCTCGTGCTCCTTGCATATTCATATGAAATACTTGATCAAATATAAACTCAAATAATTCCCATAAAACCCCCATTGCTAAAGAAAAGCAAATACAAAAGAAAATGACTATTCCTTGTTTGATTGATTGATGATTAAAATATAAAATTAATTCCTGTCCTATATAATAGAATAAAATACCTGCTAATGTATGTAAAAAAATATCCCAAAAAGAAAAAATAATATAAAATTCATATACTCTTCCTAAAATTTGTGATAAAAATACAAAAATTGAAATAAAACTATTTATAAAATCACTAAAACGAAAGTGAAACCATTTTCCTGAAATATTATTGGAGTAGGTAAAAATAAATGTTACTATAAAATAATGAAGAGATTGAAATTCTCCACAAAAAATTTGATAAAGAAACAGAATTAGTATACATATTCTTAAAAAATATGCTATTACTTTATGAATTTTTGTTTGCATTTTACCATTCCACCTTATATCAATAAATGATATTTACAATTCTATAGTTATATATTGTGTATTATTAAAAATACTATGAAAATATTTTTTTCAAATTTTGGAATAAATTTACAGTAATCTTACCAATATAACAATAAGGAGCGTGATAAATATGAGTATTAGAGAACATATTATTAATAATTTTAAGGGAGATGACTATGATTCTTTGCAAAGTGCGATTAATGAATCGATAGAATCAGAAGATGAAGTTACTCTACCTGGTATGGGAGTATTTTTTGAAATTGTTTGGCAAGGTGCAGATCAAAGATTAAAAAATGAGATGATGGAAATTATTAAACAAAGAGTGAGTCAAGGAGAACAAAAAAATAGCTAAAAATGATTTAGCTATTTTTATTTATCCCTTAAAGTTGCATGGAATTCTTTCTCTACTCTATCTATGATGTTATTAAAAACATCCATTACTTCTTCGTTAGTTAAAGTTCTAGATAAATCCATAAATTGAAGTTTAAAAGCAATTGACTTTTTATCTTCTTCGATATTACTACCTTCATAAACATCAAAAACAGATACATTAGTAAGCAATCTTCCTCCTACTTTCATTATTACAGATATGACATCTTGAGCAGCAATTCTCTTTTCTAAAATAAATGCCATATCTTTTTCAATTCCTGGATATTTAGGAGCCTCTTTATACTTAAGTGGTTTAATCTTTCCCATTAAGGCATTCAAAGAAAACTCAAATACATATATTTTATCTTTTGAAATCATAGGGTGAACTCTACCCAAGATTCCAATAGGTTTTCGATCTAATAGGATAGTAGCACTTTGAAAAGGATGGAAATCTACTTCGCTACAAACTTCAAAACTATAACGATTTTTAAATCCCATATAACATAAGATGTTTTCTACTATTCCCTTTACCAAATAGAAATCAACTTTTACCGATGTATTCCATTCACTTCCAAAATAAGTTCCACATAGTAGACCACTAACTAGACTTTCTTCTTGATATTTTTTATCATAAGTTTTACTAATCTCATATAAGAACACATCCTCTACTTTATGTGCTTTGTTATAGTCATAAACATTTAAAAGAGAAGGAATTAAAGTGGTACGGACAATAGATTTATCAATACTCATTGGATTTGGTAAAGTTGCTTGTTCTTTTTTTCGATATGGGAAGTGTTCTGCCATAGAAGGAGAAACTAGGGTATATGTTTTTGATTCATTTAAACCTAGAGAACGTAATCTTTTCGATATCATCTTTTTATACTTTACGTCACCTACATATTCTCCACGACGTATGGTGACAGAAGGAAGTGTAGAAACTAGATTATGATATCCATAAAGTCTCCCAATTTCTTCTGCAATATCATTTACATTAGGGTCAATATCAAGCCTTCTTTTTGGAATGATAACCATAAATTTACCATCTTCTAATTGATAAGGAAAATCAAGTCTAGCTAACTCTGTTTTCACATCTTCATCTGTTAAAACAATTCCTAATAATTGATTAATCTCTTCGGTTTGAAAGGTTACCTTTTTGGGAGTCTTATCCATGTGTT
>CANRVM010000009.1 GCA_947643295.1 uncultured Mycoplasmatota bacterium | reverse complement strand
ATAAGAGGATTTTATTGGAGTGTCTTTATCTAATTCTTCATTTAAAGTATACCCTTCTTTTTTTAGGTTAGCAGTAAAATTTACAACATCATTACTACCAGCTTGTTTTAAATAAGTAGTACTCACTTGAGTATCTCCTAATTTACATAATACACTATCAATCTCCTTCTTTTTAAATACTGGTGCAATACAGTACAAATTATTACTTTGATATGTCTTTATTTCTTTAATAATTCTGGATTGTCTATTCAAATTTCTATCAATACTATAAACAAAATTATTTTTATTTTGATCAGTAATTAAAAAATAATACATATTGTATTTGCTCTCTTTCTCATAGTTTTCATGAATCATATAAGAGTTGTTAGAGGTTTTTAGAGAATACACTGCATCATGTTTGTTCATTAAGAACATGACAAAAAATTGATATAATAAGGATAGTGCGCCTAAAATAAATACAATATTTATCATCTTCTTCATAGTATCACCTTATAATAATTATAACAAAAAAAACAGACAAGTAAAGTCTATTTTTTGGAAATTCCTTTATATCCATACTTTTTCTTTGCTTCCATCATAACGGAAGAAATATTCGTTTCAATTTCACTTAAAGCAGATTTATCGATATTAGAAAGTGTGACATATTCTTTTACATAATCAATATGTAACTTTCCCCAAATAATTCCACCTAATACTTTTAAATCATTAAACATATCTGGTGTGATAGCATCTAGAAAGTAACCAAAAACAACTCTTTTTCTTCCAATTAAAATCCGCTCTGATGTTACTGCAACGACAGCTGTTGAAATGATATTAAATGGATTATCATTTTTTTGAGCAACAAATACATATAATACTTTTTCACCAGGATTTAAATGTTTTTCAATGATATTTGAGTTTTTCTTAAGTCTCCATGCAATTGTCATAGGATACTTTCTTTTAAATTCTAATGCCTTCTTATAAATCTTATTCATACTATCTTACTCCATAAATCCATATTCTTTAAAGAAGGACATATAACTATCTTTTGTTACCAAACCATCTATTTTATCCACTATTTTACCATCTTGTACTACCAACATAAGAGGAGTCCCAAAACCTTCTTTAAAATAATCATTCGATTCCATTATCTTTTGTCTATCTTCATTTGATAAATTTCCTGTATTTAAATAATTGATTTCTACTTTGTACTGATAAATTAAGTTTTCAAGTATTGGAGTCGCAATCTTACAATACTGACAAGTTGGACTAGAAAATAAAACTAGCTTTTGATCACTTCCACCATATAAACTCAAATAATCATCTGTTGATATTTCATTAGGAGCCACTCTTTCATCATCTTTTACATCTCCTGCATCCTTTGTAGCAATTTGTAAAATATCCTCTCCATTACCAACATTATTATTGGATGTATTCTTGCTATACTTTTCAGAATTAGAATTTGATACTGCAAATGATATGATACAAACTAAAAATACAATTGCAATAACGATAAGATATTGAAATACTTTTTTCTTTTCCAATTCAATTACTATCTTTTCCTCTTTCATAAAAAATCCCTTCCTTGTAAATATTATAACATATTATCTTTTATCTTCCTAATATATTTTTAATATGAAGAAAAGAATACTAAATTATTTTCTAGTATTCTTTTTTGAACAAGTAATAAATTCTTTCAAAATTTTCTGGTTATCATTATCGTAATCAATCATTCTTTCTGGATGCCATTGCACTCCTATTTGAAAAGGATGAGAACTATTTTCTACAGCCTCCATTACTCCATCCTCGCTTTTCCCAATAATTGAAAAGTACTTTGATTCTTTCACTGTTTGATAATGATAAGTATTTACCTTGATTTTCTCTTTTCCAACAATTTCTTTTAATTTTGAATTTTTAAGAAATACTTCATGTTGATAACCTTCTCCTTGATGATGATTAAGTATAGGTTCTAACTTATTATCCGTTTGATAAAGTGCCATAGATTGCATCCCTTGACATATCCCTAAAAGCGGTAAATCATGATTTAGCGCATATTCTATAAAAATATCATCTAATGCTTCTTTAGTGTTTCCACCAGTGATTAAAAGACCATTACAAATAGATAAAAGTTCTCGATTATACTCACCTATTAATAGTGGCGTTCCACCAAATTTTTTAATTGCCTCAATATATCTTTCATTATTATTCCCAAGATTTTCTAATCTTTCTAATATTCCTATTATAGTCATACTAAACAAAAAGATAGTAATCTACTATCTTAACTTTCCTTTCATTCCTTTAATTCCACCGTTTCTAGAAAATCCTTTTAATATATTTGAAGAGAAGGAATGTGTTTTACTTGTTCTTTTCTTATAATCTTTTATTCCAATATTAATAACTTCATCTAATAATTCATTATATTTTACGCCAGCCGGTTCCCATAGATAGAAAGATAAGCTTCCTGGAATAGAATTTAACTCATTAACATATACTTTCTTTTTCTTATCATCAATTAAGAAATCAATCCGACAAACACCAGAGGAACCAATTGCTTTAAAAGCTTGAACTGCTAATGTTTCAATTTCCTCTTTTAACTTATCATCTATATCAGCAGGTATTTTCCGGTCAGCTGCCTCCATTCCTTTACAATTGCTACTTGTAGGAACCTTATAGCCACCTTTCATCTTTTTTCCACCATTAATATATTTATCATCGTAAGTTAAGAATTTATTCTTAGACATTACTTCTTCTATCACACTTAATTTTTGTGATTCGTAATTACCTACCACACTTATATTAACTTCTTTCAAATTGGAAACAACTTCTTCTACCACAATCTTATTATCATATTGTATCGCATCTTCTATCGCATCTTCTAATTCTTTATCTGTTTCTGCTACTTTAATTCCTACACTACTACCTGTAGTTGCGGGTTTAATAATAACTGGGTATTTCAACTTTTTAACATCAGAAAGAACTTCTTCTGTATTATTTTTATAATCCGAATCATAAAGCCAAGTATATTTTGTCATTGGTAGCTTCTCATGCTCAAAGATAGCTTTCATAAATACTTTATCTTGTCCTGCAACTGAGGCATAAACATCTCCTCCAACAAATGGGATACCAATGGACTGAAGATAACCTTGTAATCCTCCATCTTCTACATTTGTTCCATGCACTATTGGAAAAGCAATATCAATATCTGTTACGGTAGTATGTGGGAATTTTTTATTTTGTAATATATAACTACCTTTATTAAAATATAAAACTACATTTTTTCCATATTTTTTGATTAGATTTAAGTCTTCGTACATCTCGATATCTTTTAACATATCCCCTGTATACCATTCTCTATCCTTTGTAATATAGATAGGAATAATATCATATTTTTCTTGATCTAATTTATTCATTGCTTGGATAGCAGAGATAATACTAACTTCATGTTCTACACTTTCTCCACCAAAAATAACACCAACTTTAATTTTCATCAAAACATCTCCTATTCATTATAAGTATCGGGTAAATCATTTTCAAATAAGGCATATACCTCATTTTTACCTTTTAAAGTTGCAATAAACTTGTAAGCTTCTCTTACATCATTATAAACAACAATATTTTCTTTATCAAATCCATTATCAATCAAACCTTCATAGATAGGTCTTGTATGATTTTCACCAATTAACACTGCATAATCCGCAACACTAGCAATTTGTCTACCAAATTCTTTGTTATAGAAATCTTCTTTATCGGCAAGTTCTATCATTCCAGGTGTTACTACTACTTTGGTTCCTGGCATCATGCCAAGTACTTCTACTGCATTTTTTGCTCCTACAGGATTGGAGTTATAAGCATCATCAATCATATAGAATCCATTTAATTTCTTTAATTCTAGACGATGCTCTACAGCATTAACGCCTTTTACTGCTTGTTGTAATTTTGTAATCTCAATTCCAAATTCACGTCCAAGAGCTAGTCCTGCTAAAATATTATAAACATTGTGCTTT
Source organism: uncultured Mycoplasmatota bacterium (assembly GCA_947643295.1). The sequence goes on along the minus strand of CANRVM010000009.1, from coordinate 12,359 downwards.
CCAAGTAGTTTCGTTTGAAATTCATACTTCTTCTTATCACCTTTGAAGGATACTTTAAAGGTAGTTCCTTTATTATTACACTTAATATCAGAAGCTCTTACATCTACCTCTTTATTATCAATACCAATCCATACTATTTTAACATCATTTTTTAAATCATACTCTACTTGCTTCTCATCATCTCCATTTAATACTCCAATACCATCACTTGGAAGCGATTCAATCAACTCAAATTTTCCTTTTTGAATATTTTCTTCACTACCAAAGCTTTCTAAATGAGCCGTTCCAATTCTTGTTAGAATACCATATTTTGGTTTTACAAAATCACAAAGTCCTTTTATTTCACCACGTACATAAGCTCCCATTTCGGCAATAAATATTTCGGTAAATTTGTCCATATGATTATTAATCGTAATCATAAGACCATTTGGCGTATTTAAGTTTCTAGGTGTTGGTAAAGTATTGTATTCACTACTTAGAATTGTATTTAAAATATTTTTACTACTTGTTTTACCATAACTTCCGGTAATGCCAATTACCTTTAGATTTGGCATACTTTTTAATTTTGATTTTGCTTGATGAAGGAAATGATAATACACTCCTCTTTCATAAGGATGATTAATAAGACATGCAAGATAAACAACAAATTTATTGATATAGGTCATAACAGCAAGCACTAATAACATACTATACATAAATTGAATATTATCTATATGAAGAACTAAGATAATAACTGGTATTAAATATAATACCGTTGTAGTAAAAATAAGTCTTTGTACACGTTTTGTTACCACTAATGGTTTTTTCTGTTGACTATTTTTTTGGAATTGATACATTCTATAAATTTCTATCACATAAAGTAATATTAGTAGAATTAAAAAGGCAGTAAGAATATCCTCCATTCCCATTAACACAAAGGTAGAAATCAAGATTACTACCAAAGATAGTATTTGAAAATTAAAATAAATTTTATAATTTTTTCCTACCCATTTAAGATAACGATTATTTTCATTATATAAGTTTTGTTGTAACATATGTAGTGAGTTTTTTGAATCAAAAAATATAGTAATTCCAATCATAATTAATAAAATATAAATAAGCATTTTAATTACCTCCTTCTAAAAATGCAGTAACAATTTTAACTACTTGGTATAAATTTTCTAAATAAGCATAATGAGTACCTGGAAGGGTAATGAGGGCAGCATCCTCTATGATTTTTTCTAACTCTTTCGCATCTTCAATAGGAGCTTCGGTATCATCTACTCCCCATACTAGCAAAGACGGTATTTTTATCTTTTTAGCACTAGAAGATAAATCTTCGTTCACCGTATTAACAAGTGTTTGTCTCATAATAGGACTGGCCGCTTTATAATCTCTAGAACCAATATATTTCTTCATTTTTTCTCCTATTTGATTCATACCAGGAAGTGTTTTTAATTTCTTTAAAACCTTTACTTTCCTTGTCATGACTTCTTTTGTTCGAATACAAGGAGAACCAAATAGAATTAGTTTAGAAGACTCATTGTTCGCAACATATTTAATCGCAACTCGTCCACCAAAAGAATGACCTATTACAATTGGCTTTTTGATACCGAGTTTTTTTATTAACTCTTTCACTACATCTACATAGTCATCAATACTCCATGCCTCTTTTGGTTCTTCACTTTCTCCAAAACCAGGAAAATCTAAAATCGTAATTCGATATTTTTCTGAAAAATGATCTCCAATTGGCTTCATCATTTCTATATTTTGACCCCAACCATGTAATAATAAAATATCTTCTTTACCCTTACCATATTGTATGTAATTAACATCTATATCTTTAATACTTATTTTCATATGCTAGTCACCATCTTGATTATATCACACAATAGGAGAAAAAAGCCAATAAAAAAGACAATTTTTATTTTGTCTTCTTTAATACTTTTTCATCTGGTGAAAATAGAACTGGACAATGTGTAGTTGTTTTTGTTATATCATTTGATATGGGACCTGATATACCTAAAAGCTCCTCTGGGAAAAACGCTCCCGCAAAGTGACGCCCGTTTTTCTGTATTTGACCATTAAATGCAGCAGAATTGGAATAGAAATTATCATCTGTAATGGTATCAATTGGCGATACATCTATCCTATTAGGAGCAATATTTCTATTTAACAATTGATTTCTTACCGCACTTTTTAAATCAATATGGAATAGACCATCTTTTTCTTCTGTTATGTAATTTTCCCAAAATTTTTGCTCTTTCGCCCAATTTGGCCATTTGTCATACGTCCAACTATTACCAGCACAAGCAGATACATAAGTATAAATGTCTTCATCCTTACTTCGATAAGAGTTATATAAAGCATCTGCTACTAACATTGGCATTTTTTTGTCTATAAGTTCTGCACTACAATGACCAACTGCCACTACCTTTTGCTTGGTATCGTAAGCCATGACAACAGGACAATCAGCTACTGGATGACCAATTACTACTCCTGGTGCTTTCGTAACTAAAATATCTTCACTAATATCAGACCAACCATTCGGATATGCTTCTACGTACTCTTTATCAATTTCCTTCCATGTACCTCTTTTATGTAATTGATCTGCCATATATATCTTACGACCATCTACACCTAAGTCTCTACCCAAAGCCCGACGTGCAATATTATGAACTGTTTTTCTGTCATTAGCATTGTATCCTTCTGGATAAAACTTAGCGTCAGTATTCATATTTCCGAATTTATTACCCGTTTCAAATATTTTTAAATTTTTTATCATTTTCATTTCCCCCTTCATTGAAAATTTCCTATAGTATACAACAAAATTTGTAAAATTGCAAGAAAAATTTTATCTTTTCTTTATCATAATAGAATACAAACAATACTTCACCAAGATTATTGAACAACTAAAAAAAGAAAAATCAATCTACAATTTCTCTTTTATCGAATTTCTCTTTTCTTTTAAAATCTTATATTGATTGGCTTCTTTTATAAAATAATCAATAATTAATTTAGAATTCGTATCATACGAATAACTTCTTTCTGGATGCCATTGTACTCCGATATGAAAAGTTTTTTCAGGAAGTTCTAATGCTTCAATAAGACCATCGGGCGAAGTTGCCGTTATCTGGTAAAGATGATTTTTGGTAGCATGGTAATTATGAAAACTATTTACTTCAATTTCTTCTTGTTCTAGAATACGGTATAACATAGAATTTTTATCAATCTTTACGGTATGGCAAAAGATATCTTCTTGTTTTTGATTATGGTTGATATCCGTCTCATTCTTTTCCAAATGAACCTCTTCTTGATAACAACTCATCATTTGCATACTTAAGCAAACACCAAGAGTTGGTATATCTTTTTTGATTGCATAATCTAAAATATACTGATCAAATGGTGTAAATTTGATTCCCCCTGGTAAGAACAACCCATCACAAGAATCTAACATCTTATTAATTCTTCCTTTTTCTTCTTCACTAAGTTCTGGAAAATCCTTATTTTTGGTTGTCATATAATTTACATTTTGAATGGGGATGATTAAAAAGATATCCGCTCCTGCCCTTTGTAAAGACAGGCGTAAACTTTCATAAATATATAAGATTGGCTTACTTTCTAACTTACTATAATCATAACGAACTGGTACTCCAATTACTGGCATATTCTTTCCTCCTTATGAAGAAAAACACCTAAAGTGCTTTCTCATTTCCATGTATTTTTTCAATGACATCTTCGATATGTTCTCCATATTCTATCGAATCATCATAAATAAATTTTAATTCAGGAGTATGTCTTACTTCAATTCTTTTTGATAATTCTCCTCGAATAAAATGACTTGCTCCATTTAAGGCTTCCAAAGTAGAAGCTTTTTTCTCTACATTCAGTACCGTAAAATACACTTTTGCAAAACTCAAATCACTGGTAATATCTACCCCTGTGATAGTAACAAATTGAATATCTTCATCCTTTATTTCCGTCATTAGAATCTTACTAATCTCTTCCATTACGGTATGATTTAATCTCTCTATTTTTACACTTGCCATATCATTCTCCTACATTCTTTCTATCTTTTTACTTCAATCAGTTCATAGACTTCTATGATATCTTTTTCTTTATAATCTTGACAATTTTCTAAGGTAATTCCACAATCCATATCTTTTCTTACTTCTTTTACTTGATCTTTTTCATGCTGTAATGTCTTTACTTTTCCATTATAAACAACGATACCATCACGAACAATTCTAGCACTTAAATTATTTTTAACCGTACCTGTTAAAACGTGACAACCAGCGATTAATCCTACTTTTGAGAATTTAAATAATTGTCTGATTTCTGCTGTTCCTACAACACTTTCTTCATACTCTGGATCTAACATTCCTTTCATGGCATCTTCCATATCTTCTACTACCTTATAAATAATGTCATAAGTTCTGATTTCTACTCCATAATTTTTGGCAATGTCTAAAGTATTTTGGTTTGCTCTTACATTAAATCCAATAATGAAAGCATTAGAAGCGGATGCCAAAACAATATCACTTTCGGTAATCGCACCTACACTATTTCTAATAATATTTATCTTTACGCCATCTACTTCTATTTTTTCAAGTGAAGATTTAACTGCTTCCGAACTTCCCTTAACATCGGCTTTGATAATTATATTAATCTCTTTGATACCTTCTTGAATTTTTCCAAATAAATCATCTAGTGTCATTCCTGTTCTGTTGGTATCTTGTTCTCTAGAACGAACTTTTCTTTCTTCAGCAATTGATTTTGCTTGTTTTTCGGTTTCAAATGCCATAAATTTATCTCCTGCGGATGGTATTTCCGAAATTCCTGTCACCTCTACTGGAGTAGATGGAATGGCTTCTACAATATTCTGACCCAAATCATTTTTTAGCGTTCTAATTTTTCCATAACTCGTTCCAATGACAATAGGATCTCCTAGTCTTAATGTTCCACTTTGAATTAGTAAAGAAACAACAGACCCTATTTGCTTATCTTTTTTTGCCTCAATAACCGTACCCGTTGCATATCGATTTGGATTAGCTTTTAATTCTTGCATCTCCGCAACTAATAATACATTGGAAAGTAAATCATCTACACCCAAACCAGTTAAGGCAGAGATTTTACAAATCATGGTATCTCCACCCCATTCTTCTGGAGTAAGTCCATTTTCTACTAATTCGGTCATGATTCTTTCTATATTTGCATCTTCTTTATCAATTTTATTAATCGCAACAATAATAGGAACACCTGCTGCTTTGGCATGATCAATAGCTTCTTTTGTTTGTGGCATAATTCCATCATCTGCTGCTACTATGATGATAACAATATCTGTAACCGAAGCTCCTCTTGCTCTCATTTCCGTAAAAGCCTCATGTCCTGGTGTATCGATAAAAGTAATTTTTTTATCATTACAAGTTACGGAATAAGCACCAATTGCCTGGGTAATTCCTCCTGCTTCATTACTTGCTACATGACTTTTACGAATATAATCTAAAAGAGTCGTTTTTCCATGATCGACATGTCCCATAATCGTAACAACAGGAGCTCTTTCGATTAAGTTTTCTGCATCTTCTTCAATTTCATAATTTTCAAAATTAGAGATATCTTGCGTTTCCTCTCTTTTTAATTCTTTATTGTAGTCTGCTACTAACACTTCACAAGTTTCAAAGTCAATACTTTGATTCTGTGAGGCCATTACTCCTAGTGACATTACTTTTTTGATTAATTCTGTACTAGATACAGAAAGCAAACCAGCAAGTTCGGAAATTGTCATTCCTTCCTTGTATAAAACTACATTTTCATCTTTTTTTACTTCATTACTTTGTAATTTCTCACGATGCTTATAGATTTTTTTTCTTTCTTTTATAAAATTCGTTTTTGCTTCTTGTTTCTTCACAGAACTTTTCTTTAGTTTTTGAAAATTTTCTTGATTATCTAAATCAAAACTTGTTAGGGATGCAAGCTTTTCTGCTTTATCTTCGATTTCTTCTTCATAGGATTCTTCCTCACTATCCGAAACATAATCTTCTTGGTCTTGCATTTCATTATCTAATAAAATAATATCATCTTCTGTTAACTGTGAGTTTTCATCTTCATAAGATATTCCTATTTTATCACACATCTTTTTCACAATTTGAATATCAAGACCTGTATCTTCTGCATACTCTAATAAATTCATCATCTTTCCTCACCTCTTTCAATTATTTTTCTTATTTGTTCATAAACACTATCATCCATTTCTGCTTCTAGTCTTTTTTCTAAGATTTTACTTTTCTTCGCTTTTTCTAACACTTCTATGCTTTTTTTGATATAAGCACCTCTACCATTTATTTTCCCTGTCTCATCAGCAACAACGCCATCTTCTTTGGTTCTAACAATTCGAAGCAACTCTTTTTTTGGTAAAACTTCTTTGGTGACAACACAAGTTCTTAAAGGAATTTTTCTTACTTTCACTCTTGATTCCTCCTTTTTTTATTCTTCTCTAAAATTAATACCCTCGCTTGCTGCCTCTTCTTGTGTTTTAATATCAATTTTATAATGAGTTAAGCGACTAGCAAGTCTAGCATTTTGTCCTTTTTTACCAATTGCTAGAGAATAATTTTCTTTATCTGCAATCACCATCGCTTCTTGCTTTTTCGGATCCGTTATGGCAACAGTTAAATTTTTAGCAGGTGATAATGCATTCTCAATAAAGATAGAAGGATCTTTATCATATCTTACAATATCAATTTTTTCTCCACCTAATTCTTCAATAATGCGAGCAATACGGCTTCCTTTTTCTCCAATACAAGCTCCAATTGGATCGATATTAGCACGTTCAGAATAAACAGCCACTTTACTTCTGAACCCCACCTCTCTTGCGACACTATATAATAAAACGGACCCATCAGATAATTCTGGTATCTCATGTTCAAATAAACGTTTTACAAAACCATAGTGACTTCTAGAAAGTAAAATAAGTAAGCTTTTTCCATTATTATCTACTTTCGATACGTATACTTTAATCTGACTACCCATTTCTATTTTTTCACCAGGAATCGTATCTTTTTTAGGTAAGATACCATTTGTTCTTCCAAGATCAATAAAATAGTTATCGGTATCTTCTAAAGCAACAGTACCAATTAACATCTCATCTTGTTTATCACCAAACTCTTCCATGATACTATTTCTTTCTGCCTCTCTCATTTTTTGAACAATAACTTGTTTCGCAGTAGATGCTGCTACTCGTCCAAAATCTTTTGGTGTTACTTCAGTATCAAGAGTATCTCCAACTTCTAATGTTTTGTCTTCCCTTCTCGCATCACTAAGCCTAATTTCAATATCTGGTTTGAAGATATCTTCTTCAATTTCGTTACCTTCCTCATCTACTTCAAAGTTATCAGAATAATCATCTGGTTTGTCATCTGAAACAACTGTTAGATAAGAATATACTTTAATTTCTCCTGTTTCACGACTGATTAAAACTTTTACATTCGTTTTATGGAAATTTTTCTTATAAGCAGAAGTAAGAGCAAGTTCCATTGCTTCAAACACTTCTTCTCTATCAATTCCTTTTTCTTTTACAATATTATCAACAGCACTTAAAAATTCTTTACTATTCATTACTACTATCTCCTTTTTCCTCCGAATAAATATCTAATTCATCATAATCATGAGCAATTAAATCTGTCTCATCCATTATTTTATTAATCATTCTTGATGCTTCTGTAATTCGATTTAAGTCTATTACTTCTTCACTATCTAGAACAATATTAAATATCGTCTTTCCTTCCTCTATGGTTTTAAAAGCATCACTAACATATATGTTTAATTCTTTTAATTTAGAATTAACAAGATTACTAACTACTTCTTTTATAAATAGCACCTCCCTTTCAAGAGAAAAGAGTGGAAATTTTCTTCCACTCCTCCTTTCTTTTTTATAGTATATCATATTTTTTCTTTTTTTCAAAGAAATTTCTTATACTTATGTTCTTAATTCATCGTTTTATCTCTTCCTAAAATAAACTTAGCAATTTTTTGAGAATCATCTACATCAAGATTATCTGTTTCTATAACATCACTTGCCTTATATTCTAATGAATCATGACTATAAATCCGTTTCGATAAAATTTGTCTTGCTACCTCGGCATAATCATCAATATCAATAATACCTTCTTTGGTTACTTCTCCTCTTACTACGATATAAACACTATCAAATACCTTATCTTTATATTCTAATTTAATGATTTGTCCTGTTGATACTGTTGTATTGGCTTTATCTGTTATTTCATCATTATTAATCGTATAAATTTTAATCAGTTCTTTTTCATTCTTTAATTTAGAAATAAATGTATCTAAATTTTCAAGAACTTCTGCACCAATCACCATATGTTGAATTTTATTACTATCATTTAAGTTTAGAACATCTCTTCTTACATCGTAAATATCACTACTAATCTTTAAATTTAGAACTCGAACCTTAATTTCCTTTTGAATAGTACTGTCTTTCACACTTGATACAATAATAGTAGCTTCTCCTAAAGCTTTTGCTTCTAATGTTCCATTTGTTACTGTTACTATATTAGAATTACTACTTTGCCATACTAATTCTTTATTAGTAGCATCTTCTGGAAGAATTTTTACTTCCACCACTTCAATATCTCCCACATCCATTAATATTTCTTCTACCACTTCAATAGTTGTTATTTTCTTTTCTCTAGTAACTTTAATATGAACTTCCTTTGTTGTTTTATCTTCTGCTTCTATGGTAATCGTAATATCATTTTCTCCATAGTTTAAATTATTATCTTTATTACCAGAGACTGTTGCTCTTTTGTTTTCTAGCTGAACTTCGAAATCGATAGTATCAATTTCTTCTCCTACTTCCACCTCATAAGTATCTATTTCACTACTATAACTTGGAGATAAACTTCCATGTGATGGAATAATATCGATAATATTGGTATTGGATGATTGCTTTCTAATTGCTCCTATAACATAAGTATTAACTGTTCCATCTTCTGCCGTTACCACTATTTCATAACGATTTAAACCAGTTACCACTGTTTTTGTTCCAGCTCCTGTAATGGTAGCTTTTTCATCCTCTTTAGTAGCAGTAATTTCTAAGGTATCTATTTCACTATCCAAATCTAACGTATAGTGATTATGATTTTTATCAAAGGTTGGAGATAATACTCCATGGTTTACAGATAAACTACTTAATAATGCATTACTAGATTCTAATAATTCCAAATTTATCGTATACGTTGTTATACTACTTTTATCTGCACTCTCCACTATAATTTCATACACTGTATGATCTGAATCAAACGTAAAGTTACTTGGAATAGTAATTGTTGCATCACTATCTGTTGGAACCGCTTCAACATCACTTGAATTGATAATAGTAATATTTTTTGGAACTTTTAAGGTGTATTCTGTTTTTGTTGGAGAGAATGTTTCTGTGAAGTTTCCAAAACTAAATTCCAACTTAGAAAGTGTAGAATCACTACCCTTTTCTCTGTCAATTGCAATTGTGTATGTCTTTTTTGTGAATCCATCTTTTGCTGTTACTACAATTGTATAGATATTTGTTGCTATACTAGAAAGTGTTAAAGAAGATGTTTTAGAAACTGTTGCATTGCTATCCATTGGAATCGCTACCACTTCACTAGATAAAAGTGCATACTTATTATTTGGTACTGTTAATGTATAAGTATAAATATCTTTATCAAATGTCTCATTAAAGGTATAACCACTTATTTCTAAATTCACAAGGCGTGCTTCATCTGTTTTTTCTTTATAAACATTAATTGTATATTTATGGACACTTCCATCTTCTGCCTCTACTAAGATTTCTCTTTGTGATAAGCCATCTGGTACTGTTTCTACAGCAATACCACTAACTTTAGAAGAAGGATCATCTTTTACTACTTGAAAAGATAAGATAGATGCACTAGCATCTAAAACAAGGCTATACTCATCTTGATTAGAACTAAACTCTGGAGATAAGGTTCCAACACTTGGAATGATATCTACTAAATTATTATTATTGGATTTTTCTTTATTAACAGTTAATTGATAAATCTTAATTTCTCCATCTTCACTCGTTACGATAATCTGATAAAGATTAACACCTGATTTTACTTGTTTCATACCCAATCCTTTGACAGTAGCACCATCTTCTGCTTTTCCAAGTATTTCAATGGAAGTTGTTGCTTTAGAAACATCTAAACTATATTCTAAAGTATCACTTTGAAAGTCTGGAGTTAAAGTTTGTAGTTCTCCCTCTACTTTTACTTGTAGATTTACTAAGTGATTCTTTGATTTCTTTTCCCTTACAATATTGACATGATAAACTCTTGAAACTCCTGTTGGTGTCTCTACTTTTAATTCAATATTATTATCTCCTGGTACTAAGGTATAAGTATCTGGTCCAGTTACAGTATTAGTAGAAACCTCAGGCTCTGCTAATACCTCTATACTATCAACTTCATTACTGACATTGACAGTATAATCTAATGTCGTTTTAATAAAGTTTGGTGTAAGGGTACCATGGTTTGTGTAAATATAAGATAAATAAGTATTAGAATAGTTTTGTTTATTTACATTTAGAGTATAAGTAGAAGTATCTATACCTAAACTATCTGTAACAATAATTTTAACAATATTCATTCCTACTATAAAGTCATTATTTCCAACGACACGATATGTTGCATTTGAATCAAGTGGGACAATATTTAACACCAAAGAATCCACTTCACTATCAACTGTCAAATTATAATCATACACTTCTTTATTAAACGGCTGATTAAAAGAATAACTCTTGGCACTTAAGTTTTGTAGTTTCGAACTAACAAGTGCCTCTCTTCTAATTTTAAGATTATACGTATTACTAGAACCATCCTCCGCAATTACAATAATATCAATGCTATTGACACCAACATCTAGTGTATATTTCTTAAATCCAGATACCTTTGCTTTGCTATCTTCTGCTTTTCCTTCAACTAAAATATCGTCTACTTCATAAGGGACTACCACTACATAGTCATTTACTTCTTTTGTAAAGGAAGGATTTAAGGAACCACTCGAGGTAGTAAGAGATTCTAAGTAGTTGTTACTGCTTGCTTCTCTTGTGACAACAATTGTATAGATTTTTTTTGTTCCTGCTTCACTCTCTACTTCAATTTCAATATTATTAACGCCAGGAGTTAGAGTGATTTCACCATCTCCTCTTACTTGAGCAAGTAAATCTTCTGGCAGTGCCTCTATTTGAATTGTATTTACTTCACTACTCACTGTTGCAGTATATAGAGTAGTTGATTTTTCAAAAGCAGGGGAAATTGTTGCTCCATCTACCTTTAGAGATTTTAGATTATTGTTAATTGATTTGCTTCTATTAACATTTAACACGTAATCTTTGATTGTCTTTTTATCTTTTGCTGTTACTCGAATAATTACTTGATTTACTCCAAGTTTTAAATCTTTATTACCAATGATTTCTATGGTTGCATCACTATCTAAAGGTACTGCATGAATTGTTAATTGTGATTCTGTTGCAGTAAGAGAATACTCAAATACATTCTTATCAAAACTTGGTTGTAATGTAGTATCTGCTACTTGTAAACTTGCAAGTCGTGCCTCATCTACTTCTTTTCTAGTCACTACTATTTGATAATATCTAACAACATTTTCAACAGATGTTACAGTAACACTTAATACATTTTGCCCAACTGTTAGGTTATAATCACCAAAACCAGTAACAGTTGCGTTCTTATCTTCTAATTCTCCATTTAATGTAATACTTGTTATGTCATTTGGAAGTTCTATTTCATAATAATTTGTATCTGGATCAAAAGTTGGATCTAATATTCCTTGATCAACTTCTAATTTTATTAATCGATTACTAGTAGTTCCTGATTCTTGTCTAATTACAGTTAAATTATAATCTTTGGTTGTTTTATCTTCTGCTGTTACTCTAACTGTAACTATATTTTCTCCTATTACAAAGTTTTCATTGCCAATCACTTCATAACTAGCTTTAGAATCTTCTGGAGTAATTGTTAATGTTAAGCTTGTAACATTTTCAATTACCTTTAACACATAATCTGTTTTATTCTTTTCAAAAGCTGGATCTAGAACACTTTCTTTTGCAATTATCATACTAAGATTAGCATTACTAGAGGCTTCCTTTGTAATTGTTAATCGATATACTTTGGTATCTCCATTTTCTGCTTTTACAGTAATATCAATATTATTACTTCCTGTTACTAGTGTATATTCTCCATTTCCTATAACACTAGCTTTTTGATCTTCACTAACTCCAAGAATTGCAATTTTATCTACATTGCTTCCAACAGTCATTGTATAGGCAAGACAATTTTTAGTAA
>CANRVM010000008.1 GCA_947643295.1 uncultured Mycoplasmatota bacterium | reverse complement strand
AAATAATAGAACTCATAAAGAGTTCTAAAATGTAATGTTTATGATTTTATCCTGTCATTTCCAATTTATTGTGTTAATTGAAAATAGAAACTATGAATCATAATCTAATGATTTTAAATATTTCATTCCTTTTTTTGCTTGTGAGTATTCTTTATGATGATTTATTTGATATTGTTTTTGATTCATCACAAAATTAGAACCAGTTTGATGGAAATCAAAAGTTACTTGATTTCTAAGACAATCTTTATATATTTTTTGTATCCAATCAAAGTTACAAGTGCGTGCATTTTGGTAGGATTCTCCTCCAACGGAAACAAGATCAATTTTTCCTGTTTGTAAATACCTATTTAAATCTACTTCTTCTAAAATTGGTGAGACAAAAATATATTTTCTTTTTGCCTTTATCTTTAATAAAATAGGTAGTCTTTCATCTGCTTTCTGTTGATTTTCACAAGTAACAGCAATAATCACATTGTCATAACCATCCATCCAATCACTGGGAAGACAATTTTCAAATCTTTCAATTCTTTTTGTACAAATTAAAAAGGTAACATCTTCTCTTTTCTTGATAATTTCCCAAGCTTCCTTTCGATAACAATCAGCCTCTTCTATAAAAAAATCGGAGGTAAAACAAGTTGCTACTTCTGTATGTGATTTTATTTTATAATTTCCTTTTCTATCTTTTTTTAAAGGTAGATTAAAATTAGTTTTTGATTTAACTACTATATTTGCATCTTTTCCTCGTAACCCATCAAAATAAAAGACAAAACAATTTTTACATCCTGGACTACATTTATGACAACCATGCCAAGGATTCCAAAGTGCTTTCATAGATTCACCTCCTATCTTACAAGATGATACACTAACTTTTCTCTTCTATAATTTACTATATAGATGGCAGAAGATAGTTTGTACATTCGTTTTATTTACCAAGGGAAATAACCTTTCACTACATTTTCTATCTCCATTATATGATGAAGAAAGAACGATGTAAATATCATATCAATTTTTCTTTCTTTTAAGATTTTTTATATCAATATGAAATATAGCCTATTCTTAAACTATCTACTACTATATTCTTATTTCTAGTTGAGAGTAAATCAAAAAATACTACTTACTATAAAACCATATTCTATTATTAAGTTTAATTAATACTAACTACTTCCATTCGCCAAGAAAAGACTTACTGCTAAATAAGTAAAGATACACCTATCTATAAATTTATAAAACATATAATTTCTTATAATTTTTTATGGAGCTTATTGCATTATTATTTTAAAGAAATCAATTATAGGGTAATCGAACTTTCCTTTCTTAAAGAAACCATAATATTTCAAATTTTAAAATAGTTAAACTTATGATAAAATGTTAATGTAATGAATTTAGAAAACATACTAAGATAAGGAGAAACGATATATGGAAGTTGAAAATATCAAAATTGTCGATATAAAAGATATCGATATCCAATATTCTTTTTTTCATTATACGAATAAAAAGAATATAGCAAATATAGACAAAGATGGTTTAGTACCTCAAATAGGGAATAGTGCAACTGGTATCGAAATCTCAAAAAAAAATCTTCTTTGCTATTGGTCCAAAAGGTGTATTTTCTATTTTTGACTCTTGGATTAGATGGTTAATAGCAAAAAGATTAACGGATTTACCAGGAGAAAAAGCAGATATCCCATTTTATCGTTTCTGCACCTTTGGTATGCGTCTACCACTAATCCATCATTTAGTAGCCATTATGGTTAATTTCGTCGTTTGGCTAGAATTTAGATGTCGTTTTTTTAAAGTAAAATCCTTCAAAATTATGAAAGACATCTTAGAAAACAGTTGTTTTTTAGTATTAGATTTAGAAGAAGAAATCGACTTTTCTTATCACGATATTGATGAAGTAAAAGCCCAAAAATTCGATAGAAAACTATTAAAAACGCTATATGCGAAACAAAATAAAATGAATAGTAAAAAAATGGATTATTGGAATATGCACACTTTTAGCGATATAACGATTTCTCCCAATAAGATTTCATTAGCAAAGCTTAATGATTCTTATCTTTGTATAGATATTTTATTATGGATGATAAGAAATACCAAGACAGATTTAAAAATACTTTCTCCCTATCTTTATGAATTTTTAAATTATTATAATCTCTTAGATTAAATGCTAGACTTTCCTTTTTAAATACTATTCCAAAAGAAAAACCTAACATTAAATTGTTAAGTTTTTACTATGATAGAAAACTACAATTAATATCTACCAGTTACAATAGTACACTTACCTGTTTTTTCAGAGAAACTAGCAGTTAAATATCCTCCTTGAGCGTTAGCCCAAGTATATCTTTTAGATAAAGAACTTTTTCCAACTACTGTTCCTTCTACTCCTCCAACTTTTTCTTTAAACTCGTCATAAGTAAGAGATGTACCATTATTAAGTAGTTCTTTTATCTCACTATATTTTGAGAAATCTACCTTTTTATCTTTAATCGTATTTCTATCAATTGTTGCAGAAATACTTCCCTGACCATTACTTGGTTGATATTCTATTTTTGTAGTATCCGTAAATCTCCAGATATAAGTGTTACTGCCTTCACTTACAGGTTCTCCTTTAAATCCTATGATATTATTAATATCTTCAACTGAATTTGTAATCTCGATTGATTTCATACATTCTACAATCGTGCAGTTTCCTTTTTTTTCTTCTTTTGCTGGTTCCTCGCTTTTTCCTTTGTTAGAATCTAGTTTCTTAGAAGAACAACCAGTAGCAAGTCCTAATACAAATACACTAGCTACCATACAGTAAAATATTTTTTTCAACTTCATTTTTCTCACCTTTCCAAACTTAAACTCAATAAAACTAAGAATGCCCACTAACATCAAAGTCTAGTATTATTATACAACATAATTTTTGAATATCAATATAATTTATTCATAAAATTAGGATTTATTATAAAAGTAGTGATTTTCCTCTAATAGGCATCAAAATATTAGTACTGTAGATTATTGTTTTAGTTATCTTATATTTTCTAGTATTACTTCTAACTGCTTTGTAATCATTTTATACACCTACACTTATCGTTTCTGGTAATGTACTTCCTCCATCAATTACAAACTCATGACCTGTAATATAAGAAGATTCAGAGCTGGCTAAAAAAGCTGCAAGTTCTCCTAACTCTTCAATAGTTCCTAGTCTTTTCATTGGAATAGCAGAGGCAATACCTTTAATTACTTCTTCTGGATTTTCTGGATTTGTATCTTTCCCAATTCCTTCTACCATTGGTGTTAAAATATAACCTGGCAATATCGCATTCGACCGAATATGGTAATCTGCTAATTCAACAGCTAAGGATTTTGTAAAACCAATTAAAGCCGCTTTTGTTGTAGCATAAGCAACCTCACCACTATCTGCTACCATAGCCCCTGTCACACTAGATAAATTAACAATACTAGATTCCTTATTTTCTTTTAGATAAGGAAGTACTGCTTTGGTTACATTCCAAGTTCCTTTTATATTAATATCAAAATGAAAGTCTCTTACTTCATCTGACATGGTATCAAATCTTTCTAATTTACAAACTCCTGCATTATTTACTAGGATATCAATATGTTGATATTCCTTTTTTATTTGTTCTACACAATAATTCACTTTATCTCTATCTCTAATATCTACTTGATAACCACTAATATGAGAGTTTTTATATTCTTCTCTTAGCTCTTCTATAGTATCATTAAGACAATCTGCATAATCTAAAATAGCAATACTTGCTCCATACTTTAAAAATACTTTCACAATACCCAATCCATTTCCCATGGCACCACCCGTAACAATGGCTACTTTTCCTTCTAATTTTTTCATCATATCCTCCTCTATTTTTTCAATTATAGCACAAAAGTCTAAATTTTCCTATGAAAGAAAGTTAAAAAAATACGATGAATTAATGCCATCGTATTTAAAATAAAAAGAGTATTAATACCTATCATCTAGAAGAAATTCATCCAGTTCTCCTTTTTCAAAAAATAATACCTCTTCCTGTTTTTCTTGATCCCTTACTGGCAAAAAGATAGAAAGTTTGGTAGACTGATGATTACATTTTCGACACCGATACCAATGAATTCCACAAGCATAATATCCTACTGGAATATCCTTCTTTTTTTCTACTTTTACAAGGTTTTTAATATAGTAAGAAGCTTCCTGATGAGATACATAATGCCCAACTGTCATTGGTAACATATATAATTGCTTTTTTACAACATCCATTTTTTCAGTACATTCACTGCACCAATCATCGTGAAAAAAAGAGCGTATTTTTCTGATAGTTCCCATTAACTTTTTGCCTTCTTCTTCGCTTCTTCTATTGTTTTTACCACCATATCTGCTTTTGAAATTCCTGTTAATATATAATTACTATCCATACGAAAACGTTGATTCGAAGTAAAAGTATCTACTCTTACTTTAATAGTATCTATAATAAATAAAAAACTTACCCGGCTACTACCTTCCATAAATCCTACTCCACATTTTCCATCATCAACCCAGCACTTTTCAATATGAGAAGCATCTACAAGATAAGCATCAAAAGGATTCCAAAAGAAGACTAATCCTATTTTTCCTTTTTTAGAATCAATAATTACCGTTT
The DNA here is from genome assembly GCA_947643295.1 of uncultured Mycoplasmatota bacterium. Next base: position 11,994 of record CANRVM010000008.1, on the reverse strand, counting down.
TTCCTCTTCCATAGAAAGTATGGTTTCTACTAAATCCCTTCTCGTCTAATTCTTGTTCAAACTTTTTCGTTTTTCGTTTAAAAAGAATCGTTCCACCAAAACTCCACCAAAGAAAAGATAAAACTGGTGGTATTAAAAGAAGAATAACTGCTCCATTGCCTTTTGGAAAATAAAAGTAACTAATCACCATACAAATCGCACAAATTACAATTGGAATCATGAGATATCCTAATAAATATAAATAATTTATTTTTCTTATTTTTTTCTCTTCCATCAGAAAACGCCTCCTTTATTCCCATTCTGATTTCTTATTCATTTTCGGTGCAAAGAAATATGGAAATATTCCAATTTTTGAACCAATCGCATGAAAAATTGGAAAAGTAAATAACACCGTTAGTAATTGAATTAATATAATAGGTCCTTCGATAAAAGATTCTTCACTTGCAATTTCTGCCTTACCTACCATATCGATATAGAAATCTTTTCTACTGAGTGGTTCTTTATATTCTATTTGTTCAATAAAATACGTATCCTTAGTTAAATCTTCTTTTATAACACGTCCAACAGGTAAAGTAGAATTACCGCTAAAAATAGAATCACCATCATTTACTACGGATTCGTTATTAATACGAGCAGCAATCCTTTCTCCTGATGGCAACGTTAAGGCATAAAGATACATTCCTTTATAATACCCTGCGCCTTTGTTTCGATATTCAATACCAGGAGAAATTACGGTAAAAGTATCATGAGATAACAAATCTTCTATATTTTGTGCCCTAAAAACATCATCCGTTGCTTTTCCACCAATTTCACCCACATCTACTTTATGTTCTTCTTTATGTACTTCATACTTTTGCATTAAAAATTTATTAGCTACTTTCTCTGCTCCCATCGCTAATAACACACTAAAGAGTAAACAAAGCCATATATCAAATCTTAAATGATGATATTGCATAAAATATCTTCACCTCACTACATCTATTTCTAAACTCCTAACCTATTTTATTGATATTTAATTAGAAGTATTCTTGTTCAATTGTTTCGAACTTTCTTTTCTATGATGATTCAACAAAGCGACTCTTTTATTTTCTCATCTCGAAATAATCCCCTAATATAAGAGATTTCCTTATTATCTACATCTACTAAATAATCATATATTATCTTATTACATAACACTTCAGGATTTGGTGCTTTTTCAATTGTTCCATCTTCATAAACTTTATTATTCGTATGTTCAATATAGTACCATATAGATGGATTATCCATTCCAAGCATTTGATATTCTAATCTTGCCATTGCTTTATATTTATTGTTCATTGGTGTTTTTGCCAAAAAATAAGGAATATTATAAGCTACTGCACACAAGAAAGAATTTCTTTCCTCACTCACTAAATAATTTAATAAATCATACAAAGAAATGTTATCTTCTTTTCCAAAATCTTCTTTTGGACATAAAAATTCTGCTACTTCAACAGGCATTTTCATATCTACCTTTTGTCCTCTGATTTCGGATAACTCACGAATGATTCTGGTAAGATAACTTTTCTCTTCTACTTCTACCTCTTGGATATCTAACAAAAGTGCAGACGATATAATTTCTATCAATTTATCTTTGGAAAAAACTTTTGGATCTCTCTTTATCTTCACAATAAAACCACCTCTTCCTCATTTGTTATCATAGTATAACACAATATTCTAACCAGTACAATCTATTTTATGGGATGTGCTGTAATAATAGTATAACTATGAGAGTTAATACAAATTTTACAGTGATCCACTTCTACATAATAGTTCTTTCCTTTTTGGTATACAAGACTACTCTCTTTTTGAATCTTTTTTCTGCACCACTTCACAACATCTTCCGTATCGAGTGAAAGATTTCTTCTTATCCTTTCTTCGCCTAATAATGTTGTATGAATTTTTTCTAAATTACTTAATAGTATTTCTTTTTCCTTCATAAAATTACTTACCTTCTATCTGCTCTATTTTTTTCTTTAATTCTTCCATATCTTCCTGATCATTCATTAATTGATAATCTTCATTTGCCTTTTCTAAATAAACATCTCTTTTTGAAACATCATGAAGATAAGTGGATAAAATAGCTTTATAATGGTAAAATTTCGCTTCGTTTCGAATATCTTTCACACTCTTCGTTTTCAATAAAATTTCACACTTGGATAATTCCTTTGAAATCTTTTTTATGATATCAATACTTTTTTCAAAGGATTCTATTTGATTACTTAAGACTCCTACTAATAATAATTCATAATCTAACTGTGCTCTGACAAAATTTTCCTCTTCCATCTTTTTTATTTTTTCTTCTAAAACGGAAATTATTTTTTTCTCCTCTTTTTCGATTTTAATGTAACTTCTAGTAAGCCATAATTCATTTACTAACCTTCGATACATACTAATATCTTTAGCATATTGAACTTCATTATTTTTCCAAATTTCATAAGAAGATTGATAATCTTTCTCACAGTTATATAGATAAAGTGCTTTTACATGATAGTATAGACACATCACTCTAGAAGAGATAGCGGTATTTTCTTTCACTGCTTTCTCCACTGTCTGTAAATAAGCAAAAGCCTCCTTATTATTTTTCGATTTAGAACAAATATTAATATAATCACATAAGGCTTCTACATAATCATCCATAAGATCTAGCTCTTTTGCCATAGTAGCTCTTTTTAAATGAAGTGAGTCTTCCCCTATTTGCCAAATACCTCTAACATAAAGATAATATTTTAATTCTTTTACAATCTTTATATACTCTTGTTTTCTATCATTTTCTTCTAAATAAGTTAATATCTCTTCTACTAACTCCCATTCATCAAAATCATCTAATAATTTCAATTTTTCTAAATCATTATAACATTCTCCAATCGAGGTAGCTAACTCTAGATAATAGTTAGAAATACCATTTAAAAATCTTTGATGATTCAATCCTTCTTTTTCTTCATATTGTAATACTAAAGTCTTTATCATATTATTCATATAAACTCGTGGATTTTGTAGAGAAATTGCATTTAATAAATAATAATCATAACATTTCTTTAAAGAAGTTCTCCACTCTTCACTTTTCATATCGATAGAAAGAATAAAAGAAACCAATTTTAAAGAAACGGAATGCCGAAACTTGGCAACTACTATTAAAATTTTCCTTGAAAGTAAGTCTAGCTGATTCCAACTATCTGAAATAATCTCTTCTGCAAAAGAATCATATAAAGAATTCTTTCTACTGGAATACTTAATAAAAGCTTCATCGAAAGGAAGTCCTAATTTATTTTCTTCTTCTATCTTTTTTAGAATGGATAAAGCAAGATAAGGTATTCCTCCTGTTAATTGATATAACGTATTGATAAATTCATCTTCTAAGAGAGAGACTAAATTCTTTCTACTCTTTAATACTCTTTCAAATTCTTCTTTCTCAAAATAATCATTAGTACAAAAAACTTTAGAGTAAGAAGTTAATATTTCTTCATAAAATTTAAAATTATCTGATGTTAAAAGGATGACTTTTGTAGAATTAGAAATTTCTTTGACAAATTTTAGGGTCATTTCGTCTATTGAAATATTATTAAAATCAAGGATAAGTATAGAACGACTTTTCTTCAAAAATTCAAAACACTCTTCTTTTTTTCTCTCCTCTTCTACTGAAAAATTAATATCCATAAAATTAGTAATCGTATTTACTATTTGTTTTACTTGTTTGTTACTTTGTTTTATATCTATAAATATAATATTTTCATATCTATTTTTTGGAATTAAGGACACAAGATAAGCCATAACTGACTTTGTTTTTCCACTTAATTTATAACCGAAGATATAGGAGATATTAATAGATTCTTTTAAAAAGGAATCTAGGAAATCTTCTAATTTTTTTGGTACGACAATAGATGATAAATCAACAGGAGGTAAATTGTGATTGGTTTCGATAAGATAGTTTTTTTCTAAAATAATGGTATTAGAAGCTTCTGTATATTCCTTCGTAAATTTTTCTATTTCCTCGTCCGAAATCCCTATCAACTTACAGTAGTTTCTAATACCATTTAGAAAACTTGCTAAATCTTTTGGAATCGTTCCCGTTAAAAATTTTCGAATACTAACCTCCGAATAATAGGTATAATCCGCAAGACGTTGATAAATAAAGATTTTACTAGATAACTCCCCTTTTACTGGATGGTTATCTAAAAAATATTTTATCTTTTCAACCAAATCATGTAATAACTTTGCTCTTTCTTCTCTTAAGAATTCTTCCTTTTCCATTTAAGTCACCCATTTTTCCTCATTTCCAACTTATTATATCACTCTGACCTTTCATTATCAATTCTATAAAATTGATATTTTTTTTATCAATTTGATAACTTCTCTATGTCGAAAATAAGAAGATAATGCCCTATAGTAGACCGTGTAAATTTAGAAAAAAAGGAGAGAACCATAATGACTGATTTAACACTTCATGACGATACCCAAAAAGAAATTATCAAACATCTTAGGATAACAGAAAAATTACTTTCTGTGGTTACTACAAAATTATCTCATCATCCAAAAAAAGCAGAAATAACCGCTCTACCTGATTTAGGGATTTCTCGTAATGTAACAAGAATGATGGGAGGATTTTTTACAGGGGCTAGTTACTCTTGGGAATGTGATATACCATTCATTCCTATTGATGCAACTGTGAATGCTTGTGGTACTGCTATTTATAAGTTAAAAGAAGAAATAAAAATAACAGAATTTCTGAAAAGAGCATTAAAAGAATTAGAGGATAAATCAAAATATCAATGGAATTATACCACTGGAAATCACTTTATTATTTTGGCACAAGGAATAGGTGAATATGGACTAGAAGATGGCTACTACATGATTGTTCATGCTTCTGCAGCGGAATTTAAATACGAAAAAAACGGATTATACCCTAACGAGAATGTTTGGTATCAAAATGAGATTCAAAAAGAAGTAGATGAAAATTCTTCAAGGTATTTACGATATATCACAGGAGATTCATCAATAAGATTTTATCAAATAGCAAAAGAACTTTTAACATTTAATAAAGAAAGAAATCGTTATTTTGGTCAAAGGGTATTAGGAAGTAAATTTTATGAAAAGGAAATCGTAAACATCAATCACTATGGAATGCCTAATGATCACACGATATGTATTGGTGCTCACTTTGAGAAAAAAGAATATCCTTTGCTAACTTCCTTTCAAAAACCAATTTACTTAATTACTCCCAATCAAGATACCTTTACCTATTCTCCACATGGCCTTGGTCTCTATTTAGAAAAACCTAAGATTCAATATAAAGAAAACAAAATAGAAATTAGTGGAAAAATTTTTTCTTATGGGGAAAGCATTGAAATCGGTGTTGATGCGATTAATCGTCAGTCATCCGAAAATGATTCCTTAGAAGATTATGTAAAAAAAATACAAAAGACTTGTAATGGAAACATTACTGGAAAACTATACCAAATAGCATCCATATCGAAAGATGGAATAAAGGTTTTCCAAAAAGAAAAGAGGAGAATTTAAATATGATATATGTAACAAGACATGGACAAACGGATTGGAATTTAGAAAAGAAAGTAATGGGAAGATGTGATATCCCATTAAATAAAAACGGAAAAGAGCAAGCAAAAGTAGTAAGAGATTTTTTAGAAAATACCCCTATTGATAAAATTATCTGCTCCCCTCTTTTTCGTGCAAAACAAACCGCTTTGATTATCACTGAAAAGAAGCAAGTAGAAGTAATTTATGATAATCGATTAATGGAAAGAGATTTTGGAGAATTAGAAGGATTAAATACAAAAGATTTTGATTTCTATGGATTTTGGAATTACTATCAAAATAATCATTATCAAAATGCCGAAAATATTCAAGATTTTTTCAGAAGAGTTTACGAATGCTTGGATGATATTACTACAACCTATAAGGAAGAAGATATCTTAATTGTTGCTCACGGTGGTGTTAGTATTCCTATTGACTGTTATTTTAAAGAAAACATTCCTACTGGAAGTTTCATTGGTAAAAACATTGTACTAGAAAATTGCCAAGTGAAAGCTTATCAAAAAGTAAAGAAGTAAAACCTATCACTAAAAAGTCATACTACACTGGCTTTTTTATATGAAGCATTATCAAATAAATAGTATACAATAACAGTTTTTAAAGATTTCCTTTTCCATATAATACTAATAAACACTCTAAAATTATTTTTTCTTAAATTTTCTCTGCATCTTTTTTATAAAACGAACTGGTTTAGGGTATAACAAATCATTTTGCTCATCTATGTCTAACTCATTAAATTCCTTATATGACATTCTCATACTTTTTGAGATATCTTTCATTGCAGTTTCTTGGATTGTAGGAGTATAAGTAATAGCATCCAATAGTGAATTTAAATCATCCACATTAAATTCTTTCTTATATCCAATTTTATTTTTGATAAAATCATGAATAAATTCACAATCCTGATTATAAGGTGTTTTATTATAAGAACTTCCACAAATAGAATTTTCTTGTTCTGTTATTCCACTTACCTCTTTATATCCAAAACATTCTTTTTTTTCTAATCCTAAATGGATAGAGAAAATATCAGCACTATTTCTTTTATTAATAATTCCATTATATAAATCATATATTCGGTTAATTTTATCTTTTCCTTCTACTATATCATATAAGTGCGAGATATCATTATCATTTAGCAAGGTTATAGAAGAATATTTAGAATTCATATTCCATCTAAGCCATCCCATAGGTTTTAGACATGTTTTCATGTGACTCTCAAAAACTGTTTTTAATAGATTATTTTTTTCTAAAAAGTCTTCGCTGCAAGAATGAACAAAATCAACATTTTTAGAAAAAACATATCTTTTAGATACTAAATCGGTCAAAATCTTTTCCTTAGCAGAAAATCTTGATAATCCATATACTCTTTCAACTTGTTCAATGATACACCCATTCGGCCTATTTTCTTTTATTTTTTCGAAAACTTTAATATCAGAGTTATCATCTTCTTTATCTGGAATTCTAAAATTAATATATCTTTCTAACCAATCACTTTTATAAGTAAAGTTAATATACCTACCCATTATACTCGCAGTCAAGTACTCTCCTTTTTTATTCTTAAATACGATCTCATTGTTTTCTATTTTCTCTAATTGCATATCCTCTAAAATATCAGAAAAAATAGTTTTATACTTTTTTATTAGTAATTTAAAATTCGTTAAATCTGACATAAAAACACCTCATTTTTAATTAACTGGCTAACCTCATTGTATACTAATTTTGCTTTTTTTGTAATACTTTTCCTATTGGCTGTGCTTTTGTATCATTTCTAACATTTGGAAGACCATTCCAAATTATTTCAGTACCGTTATAAACAATATATGGAGAAATCATATTATAAAATCCTACTTCCGTATCACAATTATTATTTTTATTTTCTATAATAATACCTTTATTCGCTTTAAATAAACTTTTTTCATATATTATCTCATCAGAGTCTAAATAAATTTCTGGAGCACAAACAGTAGAATTCCGAATTTCAATTTCTTTGGTAAAAATATTAATTTCTCCCTTTTTTTCATAAGCAGTAATTGTAGAATTCATAATATTAACCTTATCTGCTACAATATCAAGTCCAAAATTTTCTCCATATTCTTTTGACTTAGATTTATTTATAAAGTTCTCATTTTTAAAATTAAGCTCACCTACTTTGGAAGTGGATACCGTTCTTAAAAATGCCTCTTTCTTAATCACACTAATTCCATCATAAAATTGATTTCCAGCAAATGTAATTTTGTCAGCATGAGATATATTAAAATAAGAGTTAGTAAATTTACAATTTATAAAAGTGATATCGCAAAAAAAGGAGAATATATTTATTGGTCTATCAAAATGTATTCCATCAAAAATATAATGAACAGGTTTATTCAAGTTATAATATTCAATTATTTTTTTTATTTCTTCATTTTTATTATTCATCCCAAATAAATTTAGTTGATAAATATTAGGTTTTGCATTTCTATATAATAAATTTTGTTGTACAAGGCAAGTTATACAATGATCATCTTCTATAATTCTTCCAATACTAGCTATTGTATCATGTATAAATTTCCTTCTTCCTAACTTATATATATACTCTTTTGATTTTCTTGATATGTTTTCCAAAAAGTCCATAAAAACACCTCACTAATTAGGTAATATATTAGCATAGAATGTTATAAATTTCAATTTTAGCAAATATTTACTGATGTTTGTTACTAAAATCTTTAAACTTTTTTAAATAGCTATAAAATTGGCATTCATAATCTACCAACTGACCATATAAAGGAATTAACTCCTCTATATCTTCCTTTGTTGACTTTCTTACTACTACCTTCTGTACTCTATCATCCATTCTTTTCCCTCCAAATATTTAAAATTAGTCTATTCTTTACTGATTGATTATCTCCTTTAACTTATGAATTTTGAAGCTAAAAGTGTACAAATTTTATCATAAAATAGTACTTTAAAACTTACTCTTTATTTTCTCTATCATTTTATCGGTTTCTTGAAAACATTCATAAATTGGCGTATTTCCTTCAAAATTAATATTATGTTTCACAATCGCATCCTTTCCTAATTGATAACAATCTGCTACATAACGATTATAATTCTGATAAGGATTATCTAATCCCACATACTGGGCTTCCTCATTTTCAGTTATCGTACATACTTTATCTATAAAATATAAATTTCTCATTTCTCTAGTGATAATGACAAAAGTTGGTTCACTTGTTAACGGATTTTCATCTTCCTGTAATTGAAAATAGGAAAATACAAGGTAATTTCCTTGAACCAGTATCTCCAATTGCATGAGTGGGTCATCTGGAAATCGATTGTTACATATATTATTAATGGCTTTATCCAAATTAGAAAACAACTCTTCTCTTTCTTCACTTGTCTCATAATCAGATGCAAGATAACGAATTCTTTCCAAATCTTTTCTAATGATACTTTGATACTCATAAAATTCTTTCAAATTTAGACCATCAACCCCATTATCATACCTTAAATAAATATCTTCCATTTTATTTCCCCCTAAACAAGTCTTATTTAATACTAGTTTATCATATCTTTGAATATAATTCATTCTAATAATGAAATAAACTCTACAAATCCTAGAGAAAAGAATCATAAAAAGCATGTTATAATTTAGGTGGTGATGAAAATGAAGGTAGGAAATAAAATTACAAATTTACGAAAGGAAAGAAAATTGACACAACAGCAATTAGGAGATTTATTATTTGTATCCGATAAAACCATATCCAGTTGGGAAGCGAATCGCACAGAACCAAGCTTAGATATGATTCTAAGATTAAGTGAGGTATTAACTTGTAGTATCAAAGACTTAGTCGATGAAGAAAAAAGTAATCTTGATATCGAAACGGAAATTAAAATTAAACTATCAGAAGAAGAATTCAATGAAGTAAAAAAATTGATGCAGGAAAAGGCAAAATATCAAAAACAAAATAACCAAAAAGATACTTATTATCAACCACTCCATCGAAAATTTTTAGATCATGATACCATAAATGAATGGTTACGAATTGGAGAACGTGGAAATAAAAAAATCATAAACTATAAAAATTGGCATGATAATATGTACTGTGATGAATATGAAGTAGAAATTGATAACACGGAAAACATGGATAAAATTTTTCATATTCTTGATTTAGAAAAAATCGCAGTTGTTGATAAAACAAGAACTACTTACTCTTATTTAGATAAATATGAAATTGCCTTAGATGAAGTAAAAGATTTAGGATATTTTATTGAAATTGAAGTAAAAAATTACACGGACACTCCAATTAATGAATACGAAAATCTCTTAAAACTAACCAAAGAATTAAAATTAAATTTAGCACATATTGATAAAAGAGGCTATCCCTATCATTTAATCTTTAAGGATTTTTAAAAGCACCACTTCTGGTGTTTTTTTGTCGGAAGAAAGAAAGGACTATTTAAAGGAGGTATCACATATAATTAGCTAGGAGGCTATCATGAGATTAAAAATTGGAATACCAAAGTCACTTTTGTATTACTATTACAAAGATTTATGGATTAACTTTTTTAAGTATTTAGATATGGAAATTATCGAAAGTCCAAGTACGAATAAAGAAATGTTAAAAGAAGGAGAAAAATTAGTAGATGATGAGACTTGTCTTAGTATGAAAATATACCTAGGACATATTGTATATTTAAAAGATAAATGTGATTACCTTTTAATACCAAGACTACTTTCTGTCTATTCTGGAGAAGAAGTATGCACCAATTTCAATGCTTTATATGATATTGTAAACAATGTGGTAATTGATATTGAAATATTAAATTATAATGTAGATTTAACAACAAAAGATAGTGAACTTTTAGGATTTTTGAATATGGGAAAAGAGTTAGGAATTTCTTATATTAAAGCCTATAAAGCTTATAAATATGCCAAAGAAAAACAAAGAGATATTAGAAAAAGTAAGGAATTAACACAGGAAGCAAATTTAGGAAAGGATTCCATCAAGATATTACTAGCAGCTCATCCCTATAACTTATATGATGACCTAATTGGAAAACAAGTTATTAGATATTTAAACGAAGAAAATATTACGATTCTTTATAGTGACCGAATCAAAAAAGAATCCATTCAAAAAGAATGTGCAGAACTATCGACGGATATTCATTGGACACATAGCAAAGAAGTGGTTGCTAGTGTGAACTATTATAAGGATAAAGTAGATGGAATTATTCTGATGTCCTCTTTTCCATGTGGACCCGATTCCTTATCCAATGATTTAATTGGTAGGAAAGTAAAAAATCTTCCTATTCTTACTTTAATGTTTGAAGATTTAAATAGTGATATTGGACTAATGACAAGATTAGAAAGTTATATTGATATATTGAAACAAAAGAAGGAGGAATCGTGTGAAAAATATAATTAGTTTTCCGCACATTGGAAATTACTATCATCCGATTAAATATTTATTAGAAAAGTTAACTTCTTACAAAATTGAATCTTCCCCTCCTATTACAAAAAAAACATTAGCTCTCGGAGAAAAATACTCCCCTAGTGATGCTTGTATTCCTTTTAAATATAATCTAGGTAATTTTATCGAGTCTTTGGAAAATGGGGCTACCATTCTTTTTCAAGCAGGTGGTGGTTGTAGATATCGATATTATGCCGAAGTACAAGAAAAAATATTACGAGATCTTGGCTATGATTTTAAATTTATTAAAATGATTACGAAAAATAGAATGAGTGTTAAAGAAGTTTATCATATCTTTAAAGAATTAAATCCAAATCTTTCTAGACTTCACTTTCTTCATACTTTTCTTTATACCTTCTTCTACATTGTCTATATGGATAAAATCGATATTATCATAAGAAAACGTATTGGCTTTGAAGTAGAAAAAAATAGTTTTTTAAAGACACAAAAGAAAATGTTTCGCGACTTTTCTAACCATTCTTCCATTATAAAGCTAACCCAACTTTATTTTTTATACCGAATTAGATTTAAGAGATTAAAAATTAAAAAACCAAAGAATTGTTTAAAAGTTGGAGTAATCGGAGAATTATACACTTCGATGGAGCCATTTTCTAGTTATTTTTTAGAGGAGAAACTAGCAAAATTTCATATTGAAATAAAAAGATATACTAATTTAACTTATTTACTTTTTGTGAAAAGATTTATGAAAAAAAGAATGCTACGAGTAACAAGAAAATATTGTAAATATACTCTAGGAGCAGATGGATTAGATAATGTTTACAGGACGATAAAACTCTCCAAAAAGTATGATGGAATTATTCACACCAAACCTTTTGGATGTACACCTGAGGTGGGAGCCATTCCTATTATTAAAAAGGTCGCTAGTGATAAAAATATTCCCATTATTTTCTTCTCGTATGATGCCAATTCATCCGAGGAAGGAATCGTAACTAGATTAGAAGCATTCTATGAT